>JAOUKO010000198.1 GCA_029882525.1 Candidatus Aminicenantota bacterium
GATATGGGTAGAACCACCTGTCCTGTCGCTGTGGTCAGCGATGATTACAGGAGTCTTTCCGTCCTTGGCAGCCGCTATGGCTAAAGCGACTCCTTCTTTTGTTTTGGGAAGTTTTTTTCCCGCAAACTCCTTTCTCCGTCTCCAGATATAATCGGACATATCATCTGCAATCCTGTCCGCAAGCTTCTGGTCATCATTGGTGACGACCATGACAGTTGCTCCCACATCAGGAACATCCGCATAGGCAAAGCCGAAGGCGACCGAGACGTATACACCCGGATAACTACATTCCCAGCGACGGGCCCTCTCCATGATCTCCATCGCCGGAGAAACGCCTGTCCCCTGGAACACGCTGGGAGTGATGACGCCGGGCTTCCTGGTGGCCATTGTGGGCTTGTAACGTCCCCGGATGGTGTTGATCATGACTCGCGCTGCGTGCTCTCCTGTCAGAGTCGTATCATAATGAGGATACCTCTTGATGATAAACACAGCATCAGCCGCATCGGAGAGCTCATGGTCCTCATTCGCGTGGAGGTCGAGCGTGACCATGATAGGGATATCGCCCACAGCCTTGCGAACTCTGCGCACCAGCTCTGCCTCGGGTTTAGGAATTCCTATAACAGCCATGGCACCATGGAGAGAAAGGAAGACACCATCGAGGTGGCCAGCCTGTTTCAGGTCCTCGACGATCAGGTTGGAGTACTTCTCAAAGGCCTCGGTTGTTATCCAACTGCCGGAAGAACCACCCCGTGCACCGCGGGGAGAAAGGATACCCACAAGCTCTATACCGCCATACTCCTCACAGATAGTCTTAAAACCGCCGATGTATCCCTGTCTTGAGCATAGAATATCCCGAGTGGGAGGCCCATAGTATTCCCAGTCTTCTACAGTGGTCGGGTCTGGACAGAAAGTGCATGTCTCGTGCGAAAAAGTAGCAACCGCTATTCGTATGTTTTTATTCTCTTCTGGAACGATATCTGCTCCAGCTGTTAACATAAAAAAGATGGTGAACAGAAATAAAAAACCAGATATCTTGAATACATTGTGTTTATATTGAGGAATATTTCTCCCCGGATGGATTGAATCGCTCATTTGATTAGCCTCCTCTGACGCCTGTTCTCTTTAGCATGGAAAACGCATCTTGTCAATGGGCGCCACTCTCTCTCCACTCTCTCTTCAATATTTGGTAAACATCTTTTGTACATGGCAATAGTCATCTTCTTTTTAATAATAGGATGAGTGGCACGGGGTGCTCGCCCGCAAAGCCAAAGCGGAAGGAGCGCACTGGGAGAAAAGTGCTTACGTTTATTTGCTCCTATTGAACATCCAAGCCAATATGTCTAAAATAAAATATGTCTAAGAAAGTAGGGACGGACAACCTCATGGTGTGAGAATGAAGAAAGTCTAATGACAGTCAGCACGCTCGGCGAATACAGGATCCTTAAAGAACTCGGAAGAGGAGGAATGGGAGTCGTCTATCTTGCTGAGCACCAGAGGCTTCTCAAAAAATACGCGATCAAAGTTCTTCCTCAAGCCTTCGCTCAGGATGCTCAACTCGTTGAACGATTCCACAATGAAGCCCGCGTCATGGCAGAACTCGACCATCCCAACATCGTCAAAGTCGTCAACATGAGCTGCGAAGGGACGACTTACTATCTGGTGATGGATTACATTGAATCCGACACCGGAGCGCCAAAAAACCTCCATCAGCTCATGAGGGAGCATGGGGGGAAGCTTCCTGAAGATAAAGCTGAGAAAATTGCCCTGGATATACTGCATGCCCTCGAGTATGCCCATTCCTATTCCTCTAAATCAACTCCGAGCGGCATCATCCACAGGGATATAAAACCCGCCAACATACTCCTGGATAAACAGGGAACAGCCAAAGTCGCGGATTTCGGGCTGGTGAAGATCCTCGGAGGTGATCCGGACACTGTGACCAAAAGAGTGACTCTGACAGCAGAAGGTGTGATTCTCGGAACCTATGACTTCATGAGTCCCGAGCAAAAAGCAGGAAAACCGGTGGATCACCGGACAGACATCTATGCTGTCGGCGTCATCATCTATTCCATGCTCACCGGAAGGAAACCAGAAGGGCGCTTCAGTCTTCCTTCAGAGATCTACCTCGAGCTTTCGAAAAAATGGGACGCTGTTGTGGACAAATGCCTTCAGCACCTTCCTGAAGACCGCTATCAGACAGCTAAAGAAGTCATCCAGGAAGTTAAAGCCGAAAAAATCGCCAAGCCTAAAAAGGCCAAAAAGGTTCCCAAAGAAAAAAAAGAACACAGAGGGTTCTTCCGGGAGCTGCTTCGCTACGGCACCATAATCATCGTTGTGGGTATCGTTGTCGGAGCCATCATGACCTATGTCATGTTCAAAGATGAAGCTTTCCGCAATCTGTTGAAAGACTCGGTTTCAGCAACGCTTAAAGGAGAATTAAAACAGGAAGAGAAAACAACGCAAACTCCAGAAAAAATAGAAACCTTGAAAAAAACACAGACACAGACGGCAGAAAAAAAAGCGGAAGCAGAAACAGAGGCCAAGCCGCCGCCGCAGCCACCCCAGCCTCCTGTTTCCATTCCGGATTCAGAGCAAATGGGAGGCGCTGAATTTATGGACGAACTCAAGAAGCTGGCCACGGTTCTTGAGAAAGAAGGTATCACCGAGGCGAACAAGGAACTCTCGAAATATTATAAGAACGCAAGCCCTGAGGAGAAAAGGACACTTGATTTCTTGTTGAATCTCGGAGCAAACTTTCTGCAAGTTTACGGAGAAAAGCCAGCCGAGGGTTTTCAAGATTTTGCCAAGGTTATGCAGAGAGTCCAGAAAACTGTCCCGACCGTAGGGCCTCTTAAAGACAGCTGGGAAAAAGTCATACAGAAGTACCAGGAGGGAAAACAATACAGAGAAGAAGGCGATCTTGACAAGGCAAAGCAAAGCTACACTGAAGCCCAGAGGGAAATGAGAAGAGTCACCCTGCTTCAGTGGACCAAACAACAGGCAGATACAGCAAAGGGCATGATGAACGACTCGAAGAGAAAGGTAGAAGAGACATATCCGGGAATAAGCGAAAACCTGCTTTTTCGCACGGCTTTCAAGGCAGGAGATGATGCGGATAATGCCTATGACAAAGGTGACTATCCGAGAGCGAAAACGCTTTATTCTATCTCGAATGATGTGTATAGCTTAATCACAATGAATTACCAACAACCTGAGTGTGTAGAAGTCCTCAGAGATTATGTCGAAAAAACAAAGGCTGAAGCTGACAAACTGGGCGCTTCAAACCTTTCCAGAGCTCTCTACAGCCAGGCTTTCAGAAAAGAACAGCAAGCCCGCACGGCCTTCAGCAACAATGCATTTGAAGAAGCCGCGGCTGCCTTAGTCGAATCAGCCTTTTTCTATGAAAGCGCAAAGGACAGGGCGCTACAAGCTCGCAGACCAACACAAACAATAAGATAAAAAGGCAATCCCCCCGCAATAGTCATCTTAGGCTTTTTGAGATTAATATCAATCCCGAACAGATCAGGTTATAAAATATTGAATTTGTTTCCTTTGGCTAGCAGATCTTTCTCAGATGTGCAGAGGAATGGACCGAAAAAAATTCTCTAATATTTCACGAAATAATAATTATCGGGCTTCAGGTACAATTTTGCCAGACTCTTGATCTTTTTGCCGTCAATCTTTTTCTCGACATAATCAGCCTGGATCCCTTCACTCTCAATCAATTTGATATACCCAATCTCCTCCAGAGCCTGTTTCATCTTCTCCAGCTGTTCTTTGCTCTCTATATCTTTCACGTAGAGGTCTATCTCGCTATAAGCTTTTCTCACTCCCTGTTTGTACTCGACAGGCAGCTTTGCCGCAGGTTCTATCTTCGACTCGAACTCCACCTTTATCCTGATCTCAGCTCCGATAAACTCGTTTTTCGAATCATAGAACTCAGCGTCTTCGTATGAAGAAACCTCTATCACCAGTCCGTATGGAATCTGTTCAACCAGCTTTGCGGGTTTAAGTTTGTCCAGGTCAAATTTATTGATGAAGAATCCAAGGACAATCAAGGCTACGGCGAAGATTATAATGAAAACTCCTTTAAAGAATCTTTTTAGGAAAGGCTTCATGTCTTTTCTCCCAATTGAAGTACTTTTTATCCAAAGAAAAAAATTTCCTTTAATCTACCAGAAAAACCATTCTTTTTCAACCTTCAGAGGGACTCAGCTCATTCAGGCTCAATATCCGGCTGCTGCCCAGCTCCTGATCTCCTGCATATTTATTAAAAAGAAGGGAGAAGTCAAGAACCGCACGAATTCCGCCTCCTCGGAAATCATGCTTTCTGGTTATTCTGAGAAGGCTTTTGCTTACATCCCCATGGAACAGGCTTTTATTCCTCTTTTTTCATGCCAAAGCGGATCATGGCCTGCATCTGCTCGTCAGGTAAGGCAGGTGCATTGGGATGGTGTTCCTGCATATGTTTCTTTCCCTCTTCCATGAAAGTGGACACTGCAACATCGTCGCTTTCTGCCTCGACAGTCATGGACTGATTGCACAAAGGGCATTTCATGGAATACTTCATTGGTTCACCCCATTTCTCTTAAGTTTTTCAAACCGCCACTATCTTATTGATTTCAATTTTCCAAATCAAGGAAAAATAAAGTGAGGATTTCTGTATCCATAATATTTTTCATTTTCAGGGGAAAATTAGCAACTTTTTTGCCGTCAAATGCGTATATACATGTAGAAAGCATGAAAAAAGGAGAATGAAATGAATACAAAAATAAAAGAAAAAATCATCATAATGATAATAGCTGTTCTTATTGCTTTTATCGGTTTCAACCTGATGGTCTCGCCCTCAGCAGTGGATCTGATCAAACAGAATCAAACCCCAAATTACGAAATCACCTACAGTTCATCCCTATCATATATAACATAACCGCGAATCAAAGCTGGAGGAGCTACTCCCCTATCCATCATATCAATCCGGTCTAAAACCAGAAATCCGCTCTTCCAATCCAGACGGGTTTAAAATCCATAACAACGAGAAGGACCTATTTTTTCTTCTTTTTTTTCTCAGCTATCAGAGCCTCAATGACTATGTTGTTTATGGCAGACCGGGCCATGTTCTTATAACTGTCCTCTTTAAACAGAGATTCTGCCTTTTCGTAATATCTAACCGCTTCTTTATCCTTCCCGATCTTCTCAAACATGTGAGCGAGCTCATAGGAAACCAGGCCATCATTTGTCTCATCCAGTAATTCCTTCAAGGAGGAGAGGGACTGATGTTTAGTCGGCTGGTGACGGCACTCATTTATCCTGTCTGCTATTGTTTTGTGATCTTTTTTAATCAACTCGCTTCCCCTCTTCATTTCTTATCTTATACTTTTTCATTTTTTTAAAAGTATTTTTTTTTACTTGATTTAAGGAATCAAAGGCCAGCTTCAATCTATAATCCATCCAATTTAAATATGTAGATATTATGCATGGATAAAAATGTCTCTATGCGGTCGAGCGTAAAACCTGATCTTTT
>JAOUKO010000199.1 GCA_029882525.1 Candidatus Aminicenantota bacterium
TCCTGACGATCCTTATTATCGCCGTTATCGCTGCTGTCCTGCTCAAAGTCATCCTGAAAACAGTGTTGAAACCCTTGACCAAGAAAACAAAAACGAAGATCGATGACATCATCATCAGGTCCATTTCCTCCGTAGTTTTCTACGTGGTTCTTTTGATAGGGGTAAAAATCGGCATACAGCAGTTTGAACTGCAGACGACGGTTTTTCAGAATCTTATCGATACACTCCTCATCCTCATCGCCAGCATCTTCCTTTTCAAGCTCATCGGCCATTTTGCTCACCTCTGGATGAAAGAGTGGAAATTCAAGACGAAGACGACTGCTGATGAAAGGCTGATTCCCTTTGTTCAGAAGATCTTAAAAGCCGTGGTCATCATCCTGGCTGTGATTTTTATCTTCAGTGCCTGGAAAGTCAACATCAGCCCGCTCCTGGCCACAGCCGGAATCGCAGGCCTGGCCATCGGTCTGGCTGTAAAAGACTCCTTGAGCAATATCCTCGGAGGACTGCAGCTTGTCCTGGATAGGACGTTCAAGGTGGGGGATAAGGTTCAACTCGAATCAGGTGAGATGGGCGTCATCCTGGATATAGGTTTGAGAAGCACCAAGCTGAAGACCTACGATAATGAAGTGATTTATATCCCTAACGGATACCTGGCCAATGCGAAAATCAAGAATTTCACTCATCCGGATGTTTCCATCCGAGTCAATGTTGAATTCGGAGTGGCCTATGGCTCTGATACCGAAAAAGTGAGGCAGGTTGTCCTGGAGGCTATGAAAAAGATAGACACGGTAATCGAGGAGCCTGAGCCTGTCGTCCAGTTCTTAAAAATGTCTGACTTTTCTCTCGATTTTGTCGCCAGAGCCTGGGTGAAAGAATACACGGAAGCCTATTCGACAAAGATCCGGATGACGGATGAGATCTATAATGCCCTGAACACAGCCGGTATCGGCATTCCTTTTCCAACCCGAACCGTCTATATGAAAGAAATTAAATAAGGCTTATCGCAGAAATGAGTACCCGGTAAGCAGAATGAAAGAAAGAAGTACAATCAGCAGCTCTAGGGCAGTTGACATTAGCATATATTTATCTTTTAATAAGAAAAATTTGAGAAGGAAGCGAGATGCTGAAAAAAGCAAAAGAAAAAATTCGTGAGATCAAGGACTATCCCCGCCCGGGTGTGGGATTTAAGGATATCACTTATCTTGTCGAGGATTCCGGCAGTTTCAACCATGTCATCGAGGAGTTGACAGCCTGGACAAAAAAAAGGAAGCCCACAGTAGTGGCTGGGATTGAAAGCCGGGGTTTCCTTTTTGCCGCACCTGTTGCCCATAAATTGGGCCTCGGTCTTATCATGATTCGAAAAAGAGGAAAGCTTCCCAGTGATACCGTCCGACTCCAGGCGACAGAAGCCGAGTCTTTTGAATACCTGGAAACTCAGACTGATAAGATCGATCCAAAACAGAGAGTCCTTATAGTCGATGACCTGATCGCCTCAGGTTCGACCTCTGTCAACGCCATCGATTTGCTCAAGAAGCTGGGTGGCAAGGTCGTCGGGTTTGCGGCGGTGGTGGATGTGGTCTTCCTCAAGGGAATAGAGTTTATCCAGAAAGCTCATCCAGATGTTGAAGTACACAGCCTGATTCATTATGAAGAATGATCGAGGGATGAGGAAAGTTTCCTTATTGAGTTTCATCCTTTTCCTGTCTTTTTTGGCTGTGAGTTGTATGCGGGTGGTTGAGACTCCCAAACTCACTTTTGGTCCGATCGAGACCAAGTGGGTGGATAAGGTGTTGAGCAAATTGACCTTGGAGGAAAAGATCGGGCAGATGGTGGCCTGGCGGTATACCGGTCGCTTTTTCAACCAGGATAGCGAGTATATTGACAGCCTCAGGTCTTTGATCGTGGACCGGAAGATCGGAGGCTTGATCATTTTCGGCGGGGAGGTTTATGAGACCGCACATCTGACAAACTCGTTGCAGAAACTGGCAAAAGTGCCTCTTTTGATCGCCTCTGATTTTGAAAGAGGTGCAGGAAATCAGATCGCTGGGGCCACACTGTTTCCTTCTTTGATGGGGATTGGTGCCACCTGGTCAGAAGAGCAGGCCTACCTCATGGGCAAGATAACCGCCCTGGAAGGCCGGGCTCTTGGGATCCATATGACATATGCGCCGGTGGCCGATGTCAACATCAATCCGGACAATCCGATCATCAACACCCGTTCCCTCGGCGAAGACCCGGAACAGGTCGGCCGGCTGGCGGTTGCCTTCATCAGAGGATGTCAGGAAAACGGGATGATTGCGACAGCCAAGCACTTTCCCGGCCATGGGGATACGGACCAGGATTCCCATAGCGTCCTCCCTACCATAAAAGGAGACCGTGACCGTCTGGATGAAGTTGAGCTTTATCCCTTCAAGCAGGCAATAAAGGCCGGCGTCCAGGCTATCATGACCGCCCATCTTCACGTCCCTGCCCTGGACCCCACACCTGACCTTCCGGCTACCCTCTCTCCCCTCATCATGACCGACCTACTGCGGAATGAACTGGGCTTTAACGGCCTCATCGTCACCGATTCCATGGGAATGGGCGGCGTGACCACTCTCTACGAGCCTGAAGAAGCTGCCCTTAAGGCTATCCAGGCGGGAGTGGATATGGTTCTTCTTCCTCCCCAGCCGGATGAAGTGATCGAGTCTCTCATCCAGGCTGTCAGAGACGGACAGATTTCCGAGCAGAGGATCAACACCTCAGTCGAAAGAATCCTGAAGACAAAGGCCCGGCTCGGCCTGCACAGGCAAAAGCTGGTGGATGCGAACCGACTCAATGAACGAATAGCGACCAAAGAGCATCTTCGCTCTGCGGATCAGATATTTGAGAATTCGCTCACCCTGGTCAAGAACAACGGGACGGTCATTCCTTTAGCAGGTGAAGAGCAGAAGATCGCTGTCTTTTCTCTGAGCAGTGACCCGGGAGGCTTTTTGGACGGCAGGACTTTCGTAAGAGAGATCCTGGAAAGAAGCCCGGAGTCTATCGGTTTCTATGCGGATGCCTTCACCGGTGACGAGTTCCTGGCGGAGTATATGGAAGAAGCCAGGGAGGCGGATGTTCTCGTGTTCGGGCTTTTCTCTTCGCTTCGTGCCTGGAAAGGCAGCGTCGGCCTGAATCAGAAGCACATCCAGCTCATCCAGGAAGCCGCAGGGAGTTCTATTCCGGTGGTTGTGATTTCCTTCGGAAGCCCGTATTTTTTGACCCAGTTTCCAGATGTGGACTGTTACCTTTGTGCCTACCGTTGGGATGACCCCGCACAGAAGGCGGCTGCGAAAGCTCTCTTTGGCAAGATTGACATAACAGGAAGGCTGCCCGTATCGCTGCCGGGGCTCTATCCTCTGGGTCATGGTCTGGCCCTATACAGGAAGTAAAAACAGTTTTCCTTGATTCAGAATCCAGGGAAAACCAAAAGGACTGACTGCCAGGATCTTGGCCAAAGACCGGTTATGTATCAGGCCGGTAATCTATGAGAGTGGAAACAGGATCGAATCAATACAGATCCACGAATTGAAACTTCTCGACATCCACCAGACCCCTGTTGGTGATCTTCAACCTGGGAATGACCGGCAGAGCCAGGAAAGACAGGGCCATAAACGCATTATCAAGAGGGGAACCGGTGCTCTTCACGGCCTGTTTGATCTTGTGGTAATCGTCGACGACTTTTTCTATTTTTGATGTTGACATCAGCCCCGCGATTTTCAGAGGGAAATAATCCGCCTTCTCAGTGATAACAACCATCCCTCCGCCCTTTTCGCTCAAGAGATGGACTGCCCTGGCCATGGCTTCATCGTCAGCACCGGCCACGATGAGGTTGTGGCTGTCGTGGGCAACAGTGGAGGCGATCGCGCCTTTTTTTAGGCCCAGGCCCTGGACAAAACCCAGCGAGTAGGAGCCGGTTCCTCTGTGTCTTTCGATGACAGCGATCTTGGCCAGATCTTTTTCCGGGTCAGTTTTGATTTCTCCGTTGACTACAGAGAAAGGCACTATTTTTTGTCCGGTTTCCAGGCTGTCTTTGATTATCTCTATGACTTTGACATTAACGCTTGTCTGGCTTTTCGCAGGCTTTATCTTGAAGTCCTCGGGTTGAAATGTCTTACCGGTGACGACCTGCCCAAAAAATTCTGAGTAGTCAAAGTCTGGGTGTTTGCCGGTGTATTTATTTTGGGTGACGACCAGTTCTCCGTTGTGGATAACCTTGTCGATTTCCAGGGTGTCCAAAGATTGGAAAACAATCAGATTGGCTTTTTTCCCTTCCGCTATCTCCCCGGTTTGTGGAAAGCCGTGAAACCTGTAGAACTTTGAGAAATAATTTGAAGGGTTCAGTGTGGCCAGCCTGATGGCAAGGATGGTGGCCTGTTCAAGGTTCAGACTCGTATGCTTCTGGATTATCTCTCTTGTTTTTTTGACGATCCTGTCCACATGTCCTTCCTCGGACAGGTCGAAAGGGTCAATGTCGTCAGAGCAAAGCATGAATCTGTCCAGGTCGATATTGGCTTTGAGCAGTCCAGGAAAGATCCTCTCCAGGTCTTTGGCAGCGCTGCCGTATCTCAGGGCGATGTACATCCCCAGCCTGTTTTTTTCGATGACCTCATCCAGGCTTATGGTTTCATGGTCGGACATTATTCGGACGATGTCGTCGTTTTTGCCGTTGGAGATGTATTTTTTTAAATTGTCGCCGGTCACTCCCGGACAATGCCCGTCCACGATTTTTCCGGCATTGAAGACAAGCTCCACCTTCTTTCTTGCATCCCCGAGGTCATGGATTATCCCGGGAAAGTTCATCATTTCCGCCAGGCCGAAAATCCGTCTGTCTGGGATAAGCTCCTTGATATCCTCAATGGCTATGGAAGCACCGGCGTCTTCCAGGTCGGTTGCCGGCACGCAGGAGGGGATGCCCACATACATATCGAGAGGCACTATATCAGATTGTTTCAAAAACAAATCTATCCCTTTTCTCCCACAGACATTGGCAATTTCATGAGGGTCGGTGAAGAGAGATGTGGTTCCGTGCCTGACGGCCTCCTTGCAGAATTCGATGGGGCTGAGCAGGCTGCTTTCGATGTGCAGATGGCTGTCGATGAGTCCTGGAGCAATGTGTTGCCCAGAGACATCGACCACTTTTTCTGTTTCCTCACCGGCCAGGCTCCCAATTCGAATGATAATTCCGTCCTTGATGAGGATATCCGCTTCGAGAATCCTGCGGCTACGAACATCTATGATCTTGCCTTTGGTTAAAATGAGGTCATGCATGGAAGATTCGCTTTTTTTTATTCAAATAATAGTCTTCTCTTACGGTTATGATATAGGGTAGATGCCTGAAATCCCCTCCCGCGTCTATACCGTATCCGGCGATCCATCTGTCAGGAATCTCGAAGCCAAGGTAGTCAATGGCCAATTTCTCCTTTATCTTTCTCACTTCTTTGGTTGGGTTTTTCAATACTTTATTGAACAAAACGCATACTTTCAAAGAATTC
>JAOUKO010000200.1 GCA_029882525.1 Candidatus Aminicenantota bacterium
ACTTGGGACATTCCATAGCTTACTTCTCTTTTCTCTATTATTTAAAATTGGAATATTTTTTCAACTCTGCATCATACAGCTTCTTTTCTCTCTTGACGATCCTCTTGAAGCGTGGATCATCACGCAGGTTGTCATAGAAGGGATTGTTGAGCAGGAGGTAGTAGTAAATATGCGGAAATCGCACTTTATTCCTGATTTCCTGATTGAGCTCCTCTATCGCTTCATCCTTCATGTCTAAGAGTGCATAAACTTCAGAATTTTTGTACAGAGCGATAGCCTCTTCTTTATTTCCTTTTGCAGCCAGCAGAAGCGCTTTGCAGTAAGGAAGAAGCGAGTAATCCGGGTGGGATTTTTCTGTCCTGGCGATCAACTCTTCTACGGTATCGAATCTTTTCATCTTGATATTGAGGGCAATATACTGGCCCGGAAATATGAGCACGACCGGTGCCAGCTCAAAGTATTTCTCAAAATAGGACGCCGCTTTCTCGGAATCTCCGATATTCATGTAGCAGGTGGCGATTTTATAAGGCGTCCAGAAATAATAGGGGTCAAGCTCCATCGACTTCAAAAAATAAGGGAGTGCTTGGTAGTACAATCCATGATACAGATAACAACAGCCGGCCATGAAATTGACGACTCCGATGTTCGGGTTGATCTCCAGGGCTTTCTTGACTGTTTGAAACGCCTGTTCGTAATCCCCATCATATTCATAAAAATAATATGCCCTTGAGGCAATTGTCTCGGCTGAACCCGGAGCCAATGCATAGGCTTTTTTGCTGTTCCTGTACGCTTCTTCAAGGTCGTCCCGGCTGCCGGTGACATGATAATGGTGTTCATACGCCCAGGCGAGGCCGAGATAGGCCAGAGCATAATCCGGGTCAAGCGCGATGGCTTTTTCAAACATCTCCACGCCGGCCTTAAAATCTTGCTCCTGAAATGTCACGACAAACTTGCTCTTGGTGAAATGCATTCCCTTGGTGTAATACTCGTAGGCTTCCAGATTCTCCGGGGCATATTCTTTCGGCTCCCCTTTCTGCCCTCCTCTTTCATCCGATGTCAGCTTGACTTGCAATGCTTCGGCAATGGATTGAGAAATCTCATCCTGGACTTCGAACACGCTTTCCAGCTTACGGTCAAAAGAATCTGACCAGAGATGGGAATCGTCCGCCACGTTGATCAGCTGAGCATTCATGCGGATCGTATTGTTTTCCCTCTGAATGCTTCCTTCGAGAACGGTTCGGACATTGAGCTCCTCGCCGATCTGTTTGATGTTGCGGTCCGGGCTCTTGTAGTTCATCACTGAAGTCAAAGAAATCACCTTCAATCCTTCGATCCGCGACAGTCTCCCGATGAGGGCATCGGTCATTCCATCACAGAAAGCCTCCTGGTCCTTCTGCGGGCTGAAATCTTTTAAAGGAAGGACCGCGATCGAATTTACCCATTGAGTTCCGGGAATCATTCCGGCTCCGGGTTCTCCTTCCGCTGGCCCGCCTCCTCTGAATAGCAAAAGCCCGACTATGACCATGACCACCGCTGCGGCAAGAACGATCCCTGCCGGAACAAGATAAGGCTGAAAACGCCTGGTGCGAACTTCCAGGCCGATTTTTTTCTTGGCCACCATCCTCTCGAGCGCGGGAATAGTATGCTCTATCTTTACCAGGCCGGAAAGAAGTTCTTGAGCTGACTGGATTCTTTTCCCCTTTTCCTTCCCCATGCATCTCAGGATCAGCAGGCTGAGGTCTTCAGGGATGTGGGTGTTGATCTCCCTGGGATCAGGCGGAGCCTCGCTTTTGTGCTTCATGGCGATGCTGAGGGGAGTTTTCCCCTCAAAAGGGAGCCTTCCTGTTGCCATCTCGAAAAGGATCACTCCCAGAGAGTAAATATCCGAGCGCTGGTCCGTCTCCTCACCCTCTGCCTGCTCAGGAGACATGTATTCCGGCGTCCCGATCACCGTCCCCTCGGCCGTCAGTCCCTCCGCGTGAAGCGAGCGGGCGATGCCAAAATCCATGATCCGGGCATTGCCTTCGCTGTCGATCATGATGTTCTGGGGCTTGAGGTCCCGGTGGACGATACCCAGCTCATGGGACTCGGACAAACCCTCGCAGATTTGTTTGGCGATGGAAAGGGCCTTCCCCACGGTCAACTGGCCGGACCTCTTGATAAAACTCTTTAAATCCTCGCCCGGCACATACTCCATGGTGATGAAATGGACTCCTTCAGCCTCGCTCAGGTCGTACATCCGGCCCACATTCTTGTGAATGATCTTGCGCGCGGTCTTCAGCTCGCTCGAAAACCGCCTCAGGATTCTCCTGTCCGCCGCGATCTCGGGCTTTAATATCTTTAAGGCGATCTCCTCTTCGACTTTCTTATCGAAGGCTTTGTAGACCTTGCCCATGCCGCCTGTGCCCAGTTCTTCGATAAGGTCATAGCGTTCGGCGAAGGTCGTTCCCCTTTTCAGTGTTTCCAGGGGAGTTTCGAGGGTCCTGGTGACCGAATCCGGGATTTCTTCTGAGGATTTGAGCGGCGCAGCGCACTTCCCGCAGTACAGGGTATCGGAGGGATTTTCAAAATCACACTTGGGGCAGTTTATAGGCACTTTTTTCCCTCAACTCGGCTGGCAAAAGAATATCAATTCATAAAAAAAGAGTCAAATTGTATTCACTGAAAGTAAGCCTCGCTATTTCCGTGATAAGGGAAACATCTGACCTCATGGAAAATTATAGCACCGGTTCCCCTCCATCCTAAGCCCATGGTGGAGGGTGGGAGGGTCTTGGCTTGGATGGAGGGGAACCGGTGCTGCACGGAAATGGAGATACTTCGACACTAACATCCTGAGTCAACCCAGGGCCAGAAATTCACTCTTTTGACATGTTTCGACGAAGCTGGTAGATTTTGGGATTCAATTATCAAAACGGATGAGATCATCATGAAGATAAAATTCCTAGGCGCTACAGGCCAGGTGACAGGCTCAGGTTATTTTCTGGAAGCCGGCGGCTTGAAGATCCTTGTGGACTGCGGCATGTTTCAGGAACGTGACTTCGTTTATAGAAACTGGAATCATTTTCCGGTTCCACCAGGTAAAATAGACTATATCCTTCTCACCCACGTTCATCTGGACCACTCCGGGCTAATTCCAAAACTTGTCAAAGAAGGATTTTCCGGAGACATACTGACCACTCCCGCATCTAAAGAGATGTTTCCTATTGTGCTCCTGGATTCCGCCCGGATACAGGAAGAAGATGCCGCATTTAAGAAAAAGCGGCACAAAAAGGAAGGGAGAAAAGGACCTTACCCGGAAATCCCGCTCTACACAGTCCGGGATGCCAGGCTCTGTCTTCCTTTACTCAAGGAGATCCCCTACAAATATCCTATTGACCTAAACAACAGCGTGAAAGTGTGCTTCCACGAAGCCGGTCATATCCTTGGCTCGGCCATGATCGAGATCATTGTTCATGATCAAAATGAAAGAAAGAACATTATCTTTTCCGGTGATATCGGCCAGTGGGATAAACCTCTTATCAAAGACCCAACTCTTTTTGACAAGGCAGATTACGTAGTCATGGAATCCACATACGGGGACCGCAACCATGACAACCCTCAGGAGGTGGATAAAAAGCTGTGCACAGTGGTGAACGAAACAGTGCGGGCTGGCGGAAACGTGCTTATTCCGACATTTGCTATTGAACGCGCCCAGGAGCTGTTATTCCATTTCAGCCGCCTGGTCCGGGAAGACAAAATTCCATATCTTATGATATTTCTCGACAGCCCCATGGCTGTTGAGATCACAAAGGTTTTCCAACACTTCAAGAAGTTTCTCGATAAAGAAACACTGGACCTGTTCAGAGAGGGACAATCTCCATTCGATTTCCCGGGGCTGAGGCTTGTGGAATCCTCCGAAGCGTCCAAGGCTATCAATCAAATCAGAGGACCTGCGGTCATCATGGCTGGTTCGGGTATGATCACAGGAGGACGCATCAAACATCACCTCATAAGAAACATAACGCGTCCGGAATCCACTCTTTTATTTGTGGGATACCAGGCGGCCGGCACGCTGGGGAGGTTGATTCTGGATGGAAAACCGAAAGTGAGAATTCACGGCCAGTTTTATCCGGTGAAGATGAGGATCGAGGAGATCCTGGGTTTTTCTGCTCACGCAGGCAAGGACGATCTTATTCGCTGGCTCGACAATTTCAAACATCCACCCAGGCGAATCTTCCTGACACATGGTGAGGAAAAACCGATCAAGAGCTTATCCGACTACATTCGTTCCAAAAAAGGATGGAAAGTGAGCACACCGGAATACCAGGAAGAATTCGAACTTTGAAAAACCGGAGGTCTGGCCCCAATCACTCTTCCTTGGATTTGAAGACGACATCGTCCCGGATATAGGTGACGCTGGGCCCTCGAAGGAGGTGCTGGAATTCATCGGGGGAAAGGTCATCCCGCACCGAAGCCTCGATATTCTTGCCGAAATACAGCTTCTTGTTCACCATATCGACCAGGCTGTTGATCCGGATGTAGGTTTTCGCCTTGGCCTCCTCGACGACAATTGTTATATGGTCATCCCGCCTGACGATGGCTTTCACTTCCGGAAATTTTGAGATCTTCGAAGTGAAACGCTTGAGCATCCGGTTTTTTCTGTTCCTCACATAACGGTAGATAATAAGAGCCAATATCCCGATTCCAACAATTGCGCCGGTTTCCAGCTTTGTAAAAGCAATAAGGGCTGCCAGGGCCAATCCAATCACAGCGATGGCAACTCCTGTCGGGCCGAAGGGCAGTGAGGTTTTGATACCCTCAAAGAACATGCGGACTCTCTCGCCAGCAGGGATAGAACGCTGGATGCCGGATTCGATGTCATGTTTCAGCCTCTTTAAGTCAGCAGCGAGAACCCGGGCATTCCTGTACCTGTCTCCAGGCTTCTTGCGCAGGCAGCGGGATACGATACGGTGAAGCTCTGGCGGGAGGTTTTGGCGGATGACAGTCACAGGACGCGCCTCATCAAAGGCGATGGAGTGCATCGTATCCAGCGGGGTGTCGCCTTTAAACGGCAGTTCGCCGGTCACCATCTCATAAAGGACAACCCCCATCGAGAATACATCACTGGCCTGGTTGACGGGAAGGCCGCGCGCCTGCTCCGGGCTCATGTAGGCGGCCGTGCCCATCACAGTCCCGGGCCGGGTATGGGAAAACGTCTCTGTCTCTTTCACACCTTGAATATCGCTTTCTTCATCGGCTGACACCGGGTCCAACAGCTTGGCCAGCCCGAAATCAAGAAGCTTGGCGTGTCCGTCCCGGGTGACCATGATGTTGTCGGATTTGATATCCCGGTGAACGATATTCGCCTCATGGGCTTTGCTCAGGCCTTCGGTTACCTGAAGGGCGATCTCCACAGACCCGATCAAGTCCAGCTCGCGTTTGTCGATCAACTGGCTGACAGTCTTCCCCTCGACAAACTCCATGGCGATGAAAGTCGTTCCGCTGACTTCATCCACATC
>JAOUKO010000201.1 GCA_029882525.1 Candidatus Aminicenantota bacterium
GGCTGCTTACGGCAGGCCCTCTCATCCGCATGTCAGAATCCTTCGGGATTTCAGGGACAGGTATCTTGTGCGCTCTAAACCCGGCCGCAGGCTGGTTGATTTGTACTATAGGTACTCACCAGCGGTGGCGGATGCCATCGACAAGCATAAGCCATTGAAGCTTGCTGCCCGGGTTTGCCTTACACCTCTGGTTGTTTTAAGTTTTATGGCCCTGATGCTCGGCCCGGTATTTTTCGCAGCCGCGCTTGTCTCTGTTCTCTTATATCCGGCAGGCATTATTCTCTTTCGCAGGAAGAAGGCGAAGGCCAAATTAGCTAATTATAATAAGTGAGAAATCGGGTCTCCATAAAGAATAGAAGAAATGTCGAATGTTGAGATGCAACCCCAAATACGGCAGTATCAGGTAAGAAACGTCCTCTCGAAGTATCTACAGCTGTCTTCAATGGTCTTTTCAAAAGGGATGTAGTCGTGATTGAAGTCCTTTTTGCTTTTCTCGTTTGAATAATACGTCTTCCAGCCGCTCAGCTTTCCGTAGGCATAAGTCAACAATGGACGCCGGTGCGTTAGGAAGCTTATGCTTTCAAATAAAGCTCCGATCAGGCTCAGCAGGAACGAGGGCACAGGGAAAGGATAGGCTTTTTTCCCCGCGCACCTGGCAATAGCTTTTACGACTCGGCTGTATTCGACATTCGCCCCGACCACAAGATATTTCTCCCTGCTCGCGCCTGAATCCAGGGCTTTGATGATGATCTTGACCAGATCCCGGACATCCACCACAGCCAGGCCTCCGGAGAAACATCCCATAAACAGGCCATTATAGATTCTGTTGTACAGTTGGTTGTGGGGAGTGGAGAGATTCGGGTCTCCGGGGCCCATTATCGAGGCGGGATTGAGGATAACAGCATTCAATCCTTTCTCTATTATGGCCCGCTCAACGATTTTTTGGCCTTCCTGCTTCGAGACCATGTAGTAAAAATTATCCGGCCAGTTAAACGGAGTGTCCTCATCGGCAAAACAGCCGTCTTTATGGTATCCGTAAGCGCCGACAGAGGAGACATGGATCAACTTGGTGGAGTTATGCTCCAGACAGCTCTCCACGATATTCTCCACTCCGGCCTTATTCACAGCCATCAGTTTCTCCTGGTCTTTTTTCCAGTAAGAGATCAGGCCGGCCAGGTGGATGATATGGGTATGTCCCTTAACAGCTCGCAGGACCTCATCCCGGTTCACTATATTGCCTTCGATTATGTTCAGGCTTGGGTATTTGTTCGCAAGACGGCTTTTGTGCTCGTCATCGGGCAGGACAAAGGCGGATATCTCAGCACCGGGAAAGACTTTTGGCAGCTCTTCGAGAAGACTGCTTCCGACAAAGCCTGTAGCTCCGGTCACGAGAATTTTCATCGGTTACTTTTCAGGGTCAAATTTTATTTTGTGATACTTGAGATAGAAAAAGGTGTCATTCGCAATACCGAGAAGCGCATGGATAAATAGCGTATACAGGAATGACCGCGTGACATAGGCGATGATTCCGAAGATTATGCTGCCCACGAATGCACTGACAATCTCAATATCGGGATGCCCGAGGTGATAGATGGTGGCTATGGTTGTCTGAATGAGAATGGCAATTAAAATTCCCGCTTTTGCCTCATCTGTAATTTCTATGATCGAAAAGAGAAATACTCCCCTCAAGGTGAACTCCCAGGCAGCATAGTACAGGAATAGGTATGCCAGCTCGTAGAGAACAAAGGTTTTCCCTCTTCGGCAGGCATTTTTGGCGAAAGGATACTGATCTTTGAGCTTGGGGTCTTTCAGTGAGACGTACACGGCAACCGCGCAGACGGGGATGGCGATGAGGCTGAGGATGAGTCCCAGCTTATAATTTCCAAGCTGGAAACCAAAGCTTTGCAGCGCTTCAAGAGGTTGGGACGCGTAAAGAAGAATGACAACTACGGGAATGAGGAGAAGAAACAGGAAGAAATACATGAAGTAGCGAATAAATACCCGGAGGTCATTACTGAATTTCTTCTGCAGGTTTTTGTAGTGAAAGAAGGATGAGAGAAGGGTAAAGCTCACGGCGTAGGTCAAAAACAGCAGCGAATGCAGCGAGAGATAGTTTTGAAAGAAATCCCTCAAGAATGAAGTCATGCGAAGACTCTCAGCTTTATTTTAGGTAACCTGCTTTTTTTTCAGCCAGATACCAGTCCATTATGGCCTGATATTGTTTCTGGATGTCTTTGTCAGGCTTATAATTCAGCTCTTTGATGGTCTTGGATATGTCGTAGTTGGTGTGAGAGGTGATTCTTCTCACCCGGTATCGATTCAACCGGCGTTCGAAAGAAGGAACAAAGAAGTTGATGACCTTCATGAAAAAGGCAATAACAAAAGGCAGGAATACAGGTATGTACACGCGTTGTTTCTTGTTCAGCCTTTCCAGAAAAACAGAGAAGAATTCTTTCCAGGTCACATCCATATCATTTGTCAGGGTGTAAGCTTTTCCTTCTATATCTGGAGTGATACAGGCAAGATATGCCCCCTGACTGAGGTTATCCACATAACAAAAGGGGAAAATCCATTTGCCGCCCCCTACGATCACAGGGTATCCGTCTTCTATTCCCTTCAATATGGGAACGCTCGAAGTCCGGTCATAAGGCCCGTAGACATCAGCCGGTCTCAGAATCACTAGAGGAATACGGTGTGAGTTGCGGAGTTCCTGGAGAAAGTTCTCTGTCTTTATTTTATATTTGACATAAGGAAATTTAGCGGGTTTCCCGGGATTTTCTTCAGAGATCTGTAATTTTCCGTATCCCAGGACAAGAGATGTGGATATGTAGATGAACCTCTTCATGTTGATTTTGCTTTTCAGGATGTGATTCATGAAGTTCACCGTGGCCTGGTAGATGTTCTTCTCGCAGCTTTTTGTATCCGCCATATCCGAGACCTCTGAGGCGCAGTGGATGATATAGTCCAGGTTTTGCGGAAGCTCAATCTTTTCGGCCTCGTTCAGATCGCCGTAGATCAGTTTGACCTTCAGGCCTTCCAGGAAATGAAGGTCGGATGTCTTCCTGACCAGGCCGTGGACAGCGAAGTCTTTCTTCAGGAAATAGCGGCAGAGGTTGGAGCCGATGAACCCGTTTGCGCCGGTGATAAAAACAGTCTGCATGTTAGCATTAAATTATATGAAAGCAGAAAAAAAAAGTCATGGATTTTCTGTGACAATATTAGGAACCGTCCCCATTTTTATCCCCTTATGGCAATTCTAGCTTGTTCAACCATCCTAATTAATCCAGGAAAGCTGAGGCTTCAGGGGATTTGGCTTCTAATTCCTGCCCAATCGTTAAGGATTGAATTCCGTTTCAATCATAAGGAATCAGCGTCACCATAACCGGCTCTGGTTTTTCTTCATACAGGATTTCCAGTTTCTTATAGATAAAGTGATTCTGTGAGACTTTCAGACCAACAATGATGACAAGGACAACTCCGTAGAAAATGAACAAGCTTAAAGGAGAATTCAAAATCTTATATTCTACAGAACTCATAAGAAATGCATATATTAAGAAACAAATAATATATATTATCCAGTACAGATGTAATTTTGCCTTGCCGGGAAGATAGGAACAGACAAACGGAATTTTGCGGTAATTGATAAACAGAACTTCCATCAGCAACAATGAGATGATCATCCCGAACAGACAGTGATAGAAAGCAAGCTGCCATCCCCAGAGAAAAGAATAAAAAAGAAAAAGGAGAACAAATAGAGGGAGAAGCATAAAGAAAAAGATCCCTTTCTTAAGACCTGAAAAGTAATTTTTTTTATCCGTTCCCTCTGTCAATTTAAAAATCCAGTTCGCCTCGTTGGCTGAGGGAATATTTACAATTGTTCTTGTTCCAATCAACAAAAAGAAAGATAAGACCAGAGGAATGGAAAGAAATGTTTTATTGACATCAGATAATGAACGGATGCTGATCGCGTTGGATATCAGGATGATAAGAATTATGGCCACAGATGTCGCCACATAGGACGCGATTCCCATCTTATGTAACATGCTTCTCCTGAGGGTCTTCCCAAAAAAATGAAAAACCGCTCTCTGGATATGATTTCGTAAGAAAATGGAATTAAAGAGGTTCAAGAGGAACTTCTTCAACCTGATAAAATGTGCGGTCCTTTTCTTTGCTTCTTGCATTTTTATTAAGTATCTCCGGTACCCGAGAATTCCGGTCAGATAAAAAGCAAGTGGAGTTACAACGAGGGCCAATACGGCAAAAATGGACAAAGCCGAGAACATAGGGTCATTATTCCCCAATAGATTTTCATAGAGTCCTGTGAACCACATGGGTGGAAAAAGATAGAGAAAAAGAGAGTTATTTTCTTTGAGTAGATAGAATGAGGATAAGGCAGGTATGCCCGTTGTCCCAGCGGAGAAAAAAACCATTATAGAGACAAAGACAATAATCAACAGCGATCGTAGGAATACAGAAATTCGGCTGAATATTTTGTAGCCGAGAAAGCTGGTCAATATGCCTATTAAAAGACCCAATACAAAAAAAATGAAAATGCCCGCGGCCAAGAAGCTAGTCAAATGAGCCAAAACAAAACGCAAAATGAATAAAAGACTTGAAGACTGCCATTGAGGCAAGTAAAGCAAAAAAACGAGAGTCGAAAGAGAATTTATTCCCAGAAAAAATAAGAAAATGAAAAGACAAAGGCTGGCTAATTTTGCAATAAAAAGATTTCTTATTTTCACAGGGAAGGGCAGCAAATTGGAAAAATCTCTTGAATCCGGAAATATGACATCCCATTCCAAAATTGCGATAAAACCAGTGATTATCATAATAAAGAATATGACATGGCATTTCTCTACCCAGGAAGTTCCCTCATCGGGTATCCAAGCATACTTCGAGAGAAGCATGTGCGATAGATAGGCGGTAAAAGCAGCAAGAATTGCCAGAATAGCGATAACCTTTTCTTTCATCTGCTCTTCGAAGAAAACGACATCGTTTATGAAAAGCCTCTGAAAGAAATGCCTGACCAGGATGAGAATTTGCTTAACGTCGCCTCTGGTAAGCTTATATATTTTTTCGTAACTGAACATGGATGCTCTTAAGAATCAAGTTTCATGGCTTTGAGGACGTGGTCAGCTGTTTTCTCTGAGTCCTGTCGAACGACGAGCTGGTTAAAAATATCCTCAAGGGAAGGAAGTTTCATCAGATTTCTTAAATTCTCGACAGAGTCATTGGCCACGATCTTTCCTCTATGGATGATAATCACCTTTGAACATACCTTTTCCACCACTTCCAGGATATGGGAACAATAGAAGATGATCTTGCCTTCCTGGCTCAGTTTCCGGACAAGGTCCTTGATTATCAGAGAGGTTTCCACATCCAGACCGGAGAGCGGTTCATCCAGAAGGAGGATATCAGGATTATGAAGCAAGGCAGAGGAGAGGAGAACTTTCTGTGTCATTCCTTTGGAGTAGGATGATATCGAGGAATGCA
>JAOUKO010000026.1 GCA_029882525.1 Candidatus Aminicenantota bacterium
AGGAGAATCGATAAATTTTTTCTTTTTGAGGATAAACCCCTTCAGGGGAGCCCATCCGCGGCTGTAGTAGGGATACAAAGATTCGAAGTAGATTGGCCTTTCTGGCAATTTTTTCCCCTTTAAAGCTGGGAGGAGAGAGGTTCCTTGGAGAAAAGACGGCATCTTGACTCCCAGTGCATCACAGACCGTCGGGAATATGTCCACATGACTGACATAGTAATCGACACGACCCGAGGCTGTTTCAGGAAGTGAGATGATGAGAGGAATCCAGATGGATGAATTATAGGCGAAAAAACCATGAGTCTCCTCACCATGCTGGCCTAATGACTCGCCATGGTCCCCAGTGAAAATAATGAGAGTCGAATCAAACAGGTTGTTCTCTTTCATATAATAGAAGAGTTTTCCCAGGACCAGATCGACGTAGGCAACCTCCCCCCCGTACAGATGGTCTCTGTATTGAGTTTTAAAAGGCTCCGGCGGATCGTACGGGGTGTGCGGATCCCAACAATGGACCCAGAGAAACCAGGGTGATATTCGACCTTTCAGCCACTCAAGGGCGCCCTCAATCACAGCTTCGGCTTTTCTCTCTAAGGAGAAGAGATTTACAGAGTGAATGCGGCTATATTTATCATCATAGAAGTCGAAGCCTTGGGATAATCCAAACCTCGAATCGAGGGCGTAGGCCCCCACGAACGCCCCGGTTGAATAGCCTTTATTCCTGAGATGTTCGGCTAGGGTTAACAACTCTTCGCTTACGATGAAATTTAAATTTTCATGAACTCCATGATAGTTTGGAGTTGTCCCTAAGAGTATATTCGCATGAGATGGCAGTGTGGTAGATGTGTTGGCAAAAGCCCTGGAAAAGAGCACGCCTCTCTCTGCAAGATTATCAATATTCGGAGTTTTAGGGTCTTGGCTTCCATAACAGCTCAAGCTGTCAGCTCTGAGTGTGTCTATGGTGATAAGAAGGAAATTTTGTTTTGTCTCTTCTTTCCTTAGAGAATACATGGAGGGCGGGACGAACATAATCCCGAGAAGAAAAAGCATCAGTAAAGACCAGGTATGGGTACGAATTTTTTTCATATCTCTTCTTTCTTTAACAACCTCTATTCGAGAAAAACCCCTATTTTGAAATTTCACATCAAATTCCAAAGGGAGGAAGAGGGAGGGATGGTTCCCTCCCTCTTATCTTATCGAATTAAGCAACTGGCTCTTTTTGCATTAGAACGTGAACCTCGCTCCAAAACGAACAGAAGTAACACCATAGCAGCTGGTCACGAGTCCATAGTCTGTATCGAGTACGATTCTCGGCGGATCTTCATAGGGGTAGATGTATGGGTTGGGATTCTGAGAGATGCTGTAACCGCTTCTTCCCCCGAGGTTGAAGGCATCGATAAAGAGACTCAGTTTGCCTAAATCACCAAAAGCGAAGGATTTCTCCACCCTCATATCCAACATGGTGTAGGGAGGATTTCTTCTTGTTCCGTACGTTTCGGCAGCGACCGAAGCGTAACTATCTTGAGTTGGAATGTCGTCGGGGAAGTAGACACGCGAAATCGTTCTTCTCCAGGCTGATCCTGAGCGGTGCTGGAGATAACCGGTGAGGCTGATGTCCAGGGGGAGCATGACAGTAGCTATGAGCTTGATCTGGAGCGGGCGGTCAAAAGCCACCCGGCCGTAGGAGTTTATCATCACGTTAGGATTGTCGAACATTCCTGACTCGCCTTCTGTGTCGCTGTATCCAGGGTCGCAATTGCCTTTGAAGGCAGAATACAGGATCGAGCCCTGCATCTGCCACCGGTTTGACATCCTCTTGTCGAAAGTCAGCACAAGAGCCATGTATTCCCTCTTGGCTTCTGGGGGGTTCACACCGCGGTAAGCCCGCGTAGGAGCGTAATCAGCCAGGCCATAGGCGGTCATGTTCTGGTCATCTGATGTCCCCCATATTCCATCCCAGCCGGGATCAACAAAATCATACGGGAGCCAGATGGGCCGTCCTTGATCATCGGTGGCGTTGGGATCATAGCCGTTGAACTTATCCACGTCATCGACGATGTTCTTGTTCACCTTGTAGATGAATTGGAGTCCCAGTTTGAAGTCCTTGGACACCTCGTGCTCGATGCCTCCCATGAATTCATGCATGTAGGGAGCCTTTAGGTCTTTAATGTAATACATGAAATCAGGATCTTGAACATCATAACTGGTTAACCTGTACTGATCGCCTAGTGGGTCGAGGTACTGAGGGTCAACAGGTGATCCATAGGCGCCGCTGGGTATAGGGAGGTCCATGTATCCGTTTCGGTTCAGGTCGTACCAGTACCAGTTCATAGCTCCGCCGCTCATTGTGTTGCTGGCGTTGTACTTAGCGGACCAGATGGGCTCATAGTAGCGGCTGAAAGAGGCCTTTAGAGCCGTCTTTCCGTTACCGAAGAGATCGTAAACCAACCCAATTCTCGGCGAAAGCGTTGTGTACTCAACGATTTTTTTGTAAGGGGTAGTCATGGGGTCAAGAGCAGAGATTTGATTGAACTCTATGTTGGGATCGTTGTGATACTGATCGTTCAGCGCTTTAAGCAGGATGTTTGGATCTAGCACTTCCAGTGCGGAGTTGAGGAATTCCGGCCCGACTTTATACCGGTCGTACATAGCGGGCCGTGTTTGCTCGGGTTCGTACTGGTAGCCGTAATCGAAACGGAGACCCACGTTGATCGCCAGCCTCCCAGAGACAATGCTGTCCTGGGCAAAGGCAGAGAAACGGCGGGTGTTGTCATATTTCCACACGACGCCTCGCTCAGCAAAAGGACGCATCCTGAGCCGGCCTCGCCAACTTCCGTAATAATATTTGTCGCCAGCGTTGTAATCTCTCCAGTACGTGTAGTAGGGATTGTCTCCATACTCTACGCCCTTGTACCTGTCGAGACCGTAAATAGTGTCTTCGTATTCAGCGCCAAACTTTAATTCGTGGCTTGCTCCCAGGAGGTCATCTGCGAAGTGGGTCAACGAAACCGAAGCGAGGGCTTTTTTACGGAGATAATCGTCCCCGTAGTATGTGTTCCCCCAGAAAACCTGATACCTCTGATCGTAGACCATATAGTTGTTAGAGTATTCTGGCCGCATAAGGATGGGAAAATGGCGGTAGACATACGTCCCGCGAACATCGACGAATGTGTTCTGGTTCAGGACCCAGTTTAGCTGGTGAGTTGTGGTGTGAGTGTTCTCGTGGTCCCAGACTATCGTGAGCGCAAAAGTGTAATCATTGCCAGTTCTGTTCGAGTAAACAGGTTCATAGATATTGTTCCAATGGTACATGCCCATATACCGGATTTTTTTGGTGAGCTGGAAAGTCAGTTTGGCAAAGCCCAGCCACTCCTCATGTTCGAAATCATAATGCTGCAGCTCTTCTGGAGTGAACGTCCATTCCCTCAAGATGATATTTGCTAACCGAATATCATGCGTCTCAGGATTGGCTCTCCCCCAGAGAAGGCGGCGGCCGTTGAGGAAGAACCAGAGTCTGTCTTTGATAACGGGACCGCCAAAGTTCAAAGAGACATCCTTGTAATCTGTGAATTTTTCGGGAGGATTAACGCCAATCGCTTCGAGATCTTCGTTAGACAGTAGATTCCGGGCTAAAGTGTCGCCGGTATAATAAGCGGAAACGCTCCCGGAAAACTTGTTTCCACCGGACTTAGTGACGATGTTGACAAACACTGAGTCTGTCTGTCCCACTTCGGCCGGAAGCGATCCGATCCCGAATTCAATCTCTTCGTAGACATCGACATTGATGTTGGCCATGGGATAGAAGGTGGCGGGATCATTCATCGGAACACCGTCCAGTTGGTAGAGCTGACTCCGGACCGTTCCTCCGAGTATGGAGGAGGTTCGGCGGTAATCGACTCCTTCAGAGATGGCACCAGGGATGGAGTTCTGGAGACCGTAGAGGTCTCGGTCCATCGGGAGACTCGCCAGGAAGTCAGCGGCGTAGGTCACGCTCACCGTGGCTGTCTCGATATCGACAATAGGAGCTGTAGCTGTGACTGTGACTTCTTCCTCGATGGCTGAAACCTCGAGTACAATGGTGACAGTAGTGGTTTTTGCCACGCTGACGATGAGGTCGCCTCTGATGGTTGTCTTGAATCCGGTTAGCTCCGCTCTCAGTTGATAATCACCCCCCGGGGGAAGGGCGGGAAAGCGGAACTTGCCCGCTTCTGATGTCGTATAACTTTTCGTTCCGAGAAGGTTGGGCCCGGAAAGAGTAACGATACATCCATCGAGAAGTTCGCCTTCAGTGTCAACGACCGTGCCGCTGATGGATCCTGTCTGTCTTCCCTGAGCAAAACTTGCGGATGTGAGGCCGAAAGCTAAAAGTAAAATCAACGAGACTTTAAAAATCTTTTTGTTCATTTCTTCACCTTTCTTTTTCTCCCTTTTTAACCTCAGTCCAGGAGTGTTGTTTATTTAGCACTCCTTTCCCTTGCCTTGGGTTTATTGGTTTTTCATTTTCTCACCTCCTTTTATTCAGGCGGCAGCCGGGAAGGACGCCGGAAACCCGGCATAGGAATGTTCGTCTTCAAGTGGTTTCGGACTAATATGCTGACATTTTAAGCTACAGTTATCGTAATTCATATTACACCTAATTGATTCCATTTGGCAAGGACTCAAGCATAATCATCTTATCCATTTATTCCATTTTCTGTATCTTGATGCACAAAAAACATGCCAATATTTTCTTGTGGTTTTTTCTCATGCTTATACCACCTATTCGCTATTTCATTCAGCAAGAAATATGCCAATATGATCTTCTTGGGGTTTTTTAACACTATGAAACATACAATGTATCATTTATTAACAGTTTATGTCCGTACTCGAACAGAAATAAATATTCCCCATATCAACTTTGTCACAGAGAATAGCCAAGATTCCGTTGCTTTATAATTCAATCTTAACCTTCTGTCTTGAATGATAAAGCAGTTCCAAAGCATATCAGGATTCAATATGTCACCATTTTCTTTGATATTCGTTGCTTTTCTTTAAAAATCCAAGGATTATAGATACCTGTCCATCTGATCGTATTGTAAAACGACTCATTGTTGTGAACAGCATCGTAATCGACTGAACCTGGATAGTATCTCGGCAAATATCTCCTTTCTTATGGCAACCTCTGCCATCTGGAAAATAACATAACGGCTGTGTCTTAGAACCTTGGCCCCGATCTTTATGAGTTTCACAAGCAGAGTCCGAAGCGACCAGTGCTTGACTTTACCCGGAAGAACCAGGCGCCGCAGAAAGTTGCCTAGATTATAGGCCAGTACAAACAAACCTAGCCTCACCTGATTCGAGAGGAAATGCTTACACGATAATCGCGTCCAGTTGAGAGCATACTTGCCTTCTTTTATCCAATGCTCAGCAATCCCGCGTCCATTGTAGAATCGAACAACACCCTCTGCTCCAGCACTCATATTGGTTATGATAAAACCTACTCTCGGGAATAAATCTCCCTGGTGCCACTCAACTTTCGCCACCACACGACGCAGCTTTTTCCAACTTGCAGCCCGATACTTGAAATCATGAAACCTAACAACTGGTTTTCTCGAAGGACGACCTACAGGATGGGTCAGTAAATGTTTAACCTCATCATATAAGAGATCATTTGCTGGAAGACGGATTGCATACAGTAAATCGTTCTCTTCAAGGTACTCATAAATCTCAGGTTTCGCAAACGCAGCATCGCCACGAAAGTACTTCCTGACTTTCTTGTCTTCATACCGTCGAACGATCGGTTCCAGCAGCTCTTTCCAGCGGTCAGCGCTGTGCACATTGCCTGGACGAAGCATCGCTCCCTCACAGTCGCCATCCTGGTTAAAACAAAACAGAGGATGATAACAATTACATTTGAAATGACCATTGTATGCAGAACCTTCCTGCTCTCCATGTACAGGGCTCTCTGAACTGTCCATATCCAAAATGACTCGATGATGGGGCGTTTTCTCCATCGCTTTAGTAATCCATCTTCCGTTAATTTCAGACAAACCTTTAAGGTTTTTCTTCAGGGGAAGAATCTCTGTCTCGAAACGCCCGATTGTATTGATATTGGCAGCATTCTTCCTCTTTTTCTTCGCTGTCACTGCTCTCATGACAGGATCAACTGACAAGCGCTCAGCGTCATTGACATCCTTATATCCTGCAAGACGACTGTACACAGACTGGCGCAGCAGGTTGGTCATATCATGCTGAATATTGCGACCGGTCCGTCTATCGTTTATAACATCAGAAGCTGAATTAAATAATCCTAATGCCTCATCAAGCTCCCGGTAAGCAAGAAGGCCACCATCAGATGTCAAAAAAAAAATCGAGAAAAAATTTTAAGGAGTAAAAATGCCAAAAAAACCTCAAAAACTCCCATTTTGACCGAAGAACAACTGATAAAAATAACAGACGAATACATCGTTCCTGCTGTGAAATCTGAAATAAACATAATTAAGTGCAGAATAGAAAATATCGAAATCTTATTGGGTATGCCAGGAGAACTAAACTACTTTTTAAAATCTGAAGAAGAAAGAATCGACCTGTTCAGAGAAAGACTAAAAAAACTTTTGAAGTAAAAATTTTTAAAAGAAAAAATTTTTATAAGGTGAGCTAGGGTACATGGATACCAAGGGGGGCGATCCAAAAAGCCCAATAGGGGGGTCTCGTTGGAAAAAGGCCTCGAAAACGGGCATCCCAGGGGAAAAGTTTACATAATCGTACTTATACGACACATATCTGACCCTTAAAAATAGGCTATAGTTGACATAATCCAGATTATCGGTCTCTTTTCTCGGTCTCTCGGCCTCTTCACTCGGACTAGCTACTACATTCAACATTGATTCTTTATTTATTCTTTCACTTCTATTTATTAAATAGTGAAGATAAACACTCTCTTATTATTTAGTGTCTTATTTATTGTTTTATCACTTCTCTAGTGTTCTATATATTCTAATAACTCTGAACATTGGGGGTATGGGGCGAGAGTTGCGGGCGTGTTCCTAGGCCGGCGATGGGTCAAATGAGCTCCAAAAAAGATAGAACACTTTTAAATGAGCCTTATTCGCTCATTTTTTACTTCAACCGACTTTGGTGTGTGAAAATCTTCCCACCACCTAAGGACCCTCTTTTTATCAAAATAGCATCGGCAATTTTTTCCTCTTTGAAAGTGAGGGATCGGTTTTTCTTTTTCAGGAAGTTTTGTTAAAAGCCAAACTTGATTTTCAGACATTCTAAGAAGAGCTGCAACTTCTTTTAAAGTGAAGATTTCCATGAGTATTTCCTCCAAGCTTAGGTTTGAGATATATGAAAGCGCTTATAGAATAATTATGATCAAGAGATTCTAGAGCTTTTTATAAAACCGTATTATTCAAAATAAATTATTGGAAGGTCTCTCCATTAGGGAAAAATATAAATGGTAGTTTTTTCCGTAGCAATGAAAAATCTGAAATTTTTGTTGCATCAAATAGATACAGATTTCCTCTTTTTTCAAACTTTATTGTATGGATAGTAATACATTCTTTAAATTTTTCAGCTATTTCGATGCTTTCCTTATTGAATCCTATCGAGTAAGGATTAATTTTTAAAGGCCTAGCACTATATCCTGGCATGAATATTCCTGCATTTTTTTTTGAATCAAAAAAGTCCTCTCTTTTTATCATGGAATAACAATGTTTTTTAAATTTCCTTACTGCATTTTCAATTTTAATGCCTGTTAATAAATTATTTCCATATGATGTATCTTTAAGTCCTTCATAAAACCAGTCCATTAATCTAATGATTGCAGCCCAAGGAATTTCACCTTCACGATTATATCCGGGATTATGATACATTAATAGAGCCCAAAAATAAGCAATTTTATATTTTCTTGCTAGTGGATGTTTTGCGATATCACAAGAATAAAGATTTGAGTATTGTTTTATCCACTTCTCTCTTGCGCTGAGTAATCGAAAAAAAGGTTGGAGTCGAAATCTTTTAATGATTGAATTATCATCTTTATTAATAATTAAAGTAACTGGATATTTTTCTAAATAAAGACGGAGACTTTCTAATAGATTTCTTTTTATTTTATCTATCTCATTAAGCTCACTATTTATTGAACTCTTTTTCATCCCAAAATAAGGATATCCCCAAAAAGTATCCGCCAAAACTAAAGCTAAATAATAAGCATAATACAAAAGTTTATTTTTTAAAATTTCGTCTATTTCTTTCGCACTCCTTGATTTTTCAATTCCTAGATAACTCATACTAAAATTATATTTAGAAAATGATAGAGCATCAATGATAATTTCAAGAGAGAAAGGGGTACCTCGTAAGTCTAAAATATTTCCAAAAGGTAACCCCTTAACTAATTGATATTAAAGAAAATATGAGTATATTATATAAGAGGATTTGAAATGAAAGAAGATAGACTTCTAAACGTAACGCAAGCCTCAGAGATTTTAGGTATCAGACCTAAAACGCTATATCAGTGGAAATGGATGAAGCAGCATCTACCCTTTATAAAAGTTGGAAAAGCTCTAAGGATTAGTGAAAGAGACTTAATGGATTTTATAGAGCGAAGCAAGAGAAAACCTGAAGAAGTGTAAATAAGAAAGCTCCAGGTTGAGCGATTGATTCTGGAGCTAAAGGTTAAAATGAAAGCTAATAACTATAAAAATCCTACCACAAAAAAGAATTCTTTCCAAGTCAATAAAAGAAAATTTATAGCTTTCAATAAAATTTTAGATTTCTATTCAAGAGATGAATTGTTATTGGGAATCGATAAAAAACGCGGAAAAGCGTATTTCTTTCAAGGTGATGAAGACATCCAGGATCTAGTAGATAGACACTTTTGCAGTGAGGAAGTAGCGATTCTCAGATGTAAAGCTGCATTAAAAGATTTTCGAGTCATGATTTTTGATTATCGAAATTTAAGGAAGAAACATCCTGAGAAGGAAACTAAATAACATCATGCAACGCGGCCATGTAAGATTGTGGAGAAAAATTAAGGACCATCCTTATTGGAAAGAGAAAAGAATTTTTTCTAGAGCTGAAGCTTGGATAGATTTATTTATGTCGGCTGCTGGGAAAGATAAAAAAGTAATTTTTAGAGGTGAAGATGTTTTTTTAAAGAGAGGCCAATTAATAATTTCCGAAAGAAATTTAAGTGAAAAATGGGGATGGAGTCGTGAGCGAGTCCGCAGATTCATCAAAAATTGTTTAAAAAATGATGAAATCCGATACCACAGGAAAGACCACCGAATAACCATTATAAATATTGTAAATTATGGAAAATACAACCATCTAAAAGAATATAACGAGACCACAGACGAGACCACAGACGAGACCATGACTAATAAAGAAATAATAAAGAATAAAGAAAGTAAAAATATATATGTCGAGAAATGGAATAATTTTGCAGAAGAAAACAACTTATCAAAAGTACAAGAAATTAAAAGTGGATCATCAAGAGAAAAACATCTTAAGGCACGAATAAAAGATGGAATGGATTTTGATGATTTACTCCGAAAAGTAGAAAGGCAACCGTTTCTTCTAGGCGAAAATAAAGACAATTGGTCCGTTACTTTCGACTGGATTATCCTTCCTTCGAATTATCAAAAAATAATGGAAGAACAATATAAGAAAAGAGAACCTAAAGAAGTTTCTAGTTGGGCTGAGAGTAGGAAAAAGATGGAGATGGAGGACCCGTTTTGATTGAAGCCTTTAAGTTTGAATCTCTAATAAAAGACCTGGAAATGATATTTACTCCTCTTGATAAGAATAATAGAGATGCAATCCTTGAGAAATTTTATAAAAATTTAGGGCATTATCCAGAGAACATATTGAAAAAAGCAGTTGATATTTTGATTGCTGACTATACATATAAAAGATTTCCCTTAATTCACGAAATAAAAGAGGCAATAGGAGAAGTTTCTTCCGAAGGAGATTTCATCGAAACTAGGGAAAAAGATACTGTCAGTTGTTCAATTTGCGGTGGAACAGGAAGAATTATTAAGGATGTTCCGCATGAAAACAGGATATACCCTACTGCTTATCCCTGTAAATGTGCTGCTGGAGAGAGATGGAGAAAGAGATTTGAAAACTATCAAAGGAGGTAAAAATACTGAAATGAAAATATTCGAATTTAAGAAAAATCTTGGAGAAAAAGTGGTCATCCAGTTTTCTGATTTTAAGGGTTATAGATTGATCGATCTTAGAATCTTCTACAACGTAGGTGAAGAAAAAGAAGATTGGAGACCAACAACTAAGGGAATCTCTATCTCCAGAGATAAAATTCCAAAACTAAAAGAAGGAGTAGATAAGGCTCTTGAAGAGTGGGAAAGAAAGAAATCCTAAAATAAGAAATTAGTCAATAAATATATAAGCTTAGGGTGCAAACAATATGAGGCAGCTTCTTACGGTCAAGCAGCTAAGCCTCTTCTTGAAAACATCAACCTCAACTATATATCGTTATAGCAATCGTGGTCTATTACCTCATTACAAAACCAGATTCGGTCTCAGATTCCAGCAAGACGATATAGAGAAGTGGCTGGAAGAAGATAAGAGAAAGGTCACTCAAGCTGATAATATCCTTAAAAATGCTTTGACAAACTCAGCTCCTGTTGATATTGATGTGGCGAAAGGAGGTAAAGAAGTGGCGAGAGCTACAAAATCTCGCCACAATTACGGTTATGGTGCTATTTACATCAGGGATACAAAGGCTGGCAAGCCTCGCTTCTACCTTGATTATTACGACAGAAACAGAAGAAGAGTTCAGAAGCTCGTCAAGAATGTGACGACATGGCAGGAAGCTCATGAGGCACTGAAAAATGCGGTTCTTAAAGAGCACTTTGATGAGTATGGGATTGGAAAACAGAAGCAGCAAATAAGGTTTCAGGAGTTATCTGAATTGTTTCTTGAAAATTATTCCAAGCCAAACAAAAAAAGTTGGAAGTGCGATTACTACGCAATTGAAGCTCATCTCATACCATTTTTCGGACGTTGCACCCTTACCGAGATCACTCCCCTACTCGTTGAGAAGTTCCGAGCAGAAAAGCTAAATGCTGGCCTTGCGAAGTCATCCACAAACAGATTGTTGGCTCTTTTGAAAAGGATGTATAGCGTAGCGAATACGTGGAATCTTGTGAAGATCAATCCAGTTAAACAGGTAAAGTTATTTTCGGAGCAGGACAACAAGAGAGAAAGAATCCTTTCCTCACAAGAAGAAGAAAGGCTACTGCTGGAATGTGCGGACCATCTCAAACCAATCATCATCATGGGATTGAATAGCGGGATGAGACGAAACGAAATCTTAACACTGTCCTGGAGTCAAGTTGATCTGAAGCAGAGACTCATTCACGTTATTAAGACCAAATCCGGAAAAAACCGAATGATCCCGATCAATGATGTCTTATTCAATGTTCTATGCGGACTGAAAAAGCTCAATACAAACGATTATGTATTCCCTAATCCAGCAACAGGAGAACCTTTTAAATCAATTCGCCACAGCTTCGAAAATGCGTGTAGAAGAGCAAACATCAAAGGCTTGCGATTCCACGATCTGAGGCACTCTTTTAGTTGCCGCTTACTCCAAAAAGGATGTGACATCGAAACACTAAGGAGCTTGCTCGGACACCACAGCATCACAGTCACCGAACGCTACATCCACACCAATGAAGAGCAGAAGCGGAAGGCCGTTGATTTGTTGGCTGGAGGATCGGACCAGGAATCGCTAAAGAGGACAATCTGTGACACCGAGGTGACACCGACAAAAGAGGTGACGAAATCTCCTTTGTTTTCAGTCAATTAAAATGGTAGGACACATGACTCTGGATCATGGAATCGGGGTTCGAATCCCTGCTTCCCAGCTCTCATATTTCCCTTATTTTCTCTGATGTTCTTAGTTTCTGCCTTTCAATTCTGATACCGTATTTTCAGCGTTTTTCAATTGATTTTGGCACAAACTTGGCACATGGAATTTGATCTATTCTTTTTAGAAATGGGGCGTCTGACTACGAATCAGAAGGCCGGGGGTTCAAATCCCTCCGGGCGTACCAGATAACTTCTCTTAGTTTCAGCAAGTTAAAATTTTTAGTCCTTTCAATACTAATATCGCAGTTTCAACGCAATTCAGCGATTTTTATGAAATATTTATTGTACGGGGAGAAGTCTATTCTAAAATAAAACAAATTCATGAAGAATAACATTCATCGACTTTCGATCGCAACTTAGAATCGAAATGGTTTTAGATGGTTTTAGATTGACAAGTCATTTTAGCAGAAGTAAGATTATTGCATAAAAAGTAATAAAGAGGGGAAGGTTAACGTGCATAAAAAATTATTATTTTCAATACTTATCTGTTTTTTTGTCTTATTTTCTCTTTTATCACTCAATGCCCAATGGGCAAGAATTTATGGAGGAAGTGATTTTAATTTTGATTTTCTTCCTTCCATTCAGCAGACAAGCGATGGAGGATATATTGTCACCGGCTTAAGCGAGTCATTTGGTGCAGGTAGCTTTGATTTCTGGGTTTTAAAGCTTACTTTAACTGGAGAAATTGAGTGGCAACGTGCCTATGGGGGAATTTATGGGGATGTAGCTTATTCCATTCAGCAGACAAGCGATGGAGGATATATTGTCACCGGCTTAAGCGAGTCATTTGGTGCAGGTAGCTTTGATTTCTGGGTTTTAAAGCTTACTTTAACTGGAGAAATTGAGTGGCAACGTGCCTATGGGGGAATTTATTGGGATGTAGCTTATTCCATTCAGCAGACAAGCGATGGAGGATATGTTGTCGCCGGCCTAACTTCATCATATGGTGCCGGATATGAGGATTCCTGGATTTTAAAGCTTAATTCAGTTGGAGATATTGAATGGCAGTATACTTACGGGGGAAGTCAGGATGATAGCTTTCATTCCATTCAACAGACAAGCGATGGAGGATATATTGCCGCCGGCGATACTGTATCTTTTGGTGAAGGGTCAAATGATATTTGGGTATTAAAGCTTTTTTCGACTGGAGATATAGAATGGCAATACACTTATGGAAGTATTTCTTCTGATTATGCTTCATCCATTCAGCAGACTAGTGATGGAGGCTATATTGTCGCTGGCTCCAGTGAGTCATTTGGTGACATAGATTCTGATTTCTGGATTTTAAAGCTCGATTCAAATGGAGATATTGAATGGCAGTATGTTTACGGGGCAATTCAGGATGACAGTTTTCATTCCATTCAACAGACAAGCGATGGAGGGTATATTGTCGCCGGCGATACTCTATCTTTTGGTGATGGGTCAGATGATATTTGGGTATTAAAGCTTTTTTCGACTGGAGAGATTGAGTGGCAGCGCGCATATGGAGGAGATGGTGGGGATTATGCTCGTTCCATTCAACAGACAAGCGATGGAGGCTATGTTGTCGCTGGCTATACTTCGTCTTTTGGTATGGGATCAGTTGATTTCTGGATTTTAAAGCTTAACTCAAGTGGAGAGATTGAGTGGCAGCGTGCATATGGGGGAAGTAATGGGGATTATGCTCAATCCATTCAACAGACAAGCGATGGAGGCTATGTTATCGCTGGCCATACTTGGTCTTTCGGTATTCATTATGATGATTTCTTTATCATTAAGCTTTACCCAGATGGAGATATTGATTCATCCTGTGGATTAATCGGAACCTCAGATGCATTGATTATAAATACTGATGTTACGCTTAACAATACCTTTATAACACGTCACGTTACAGATGCCACACATTCGGATACAGATTGCACTGTTCAAGATACAAGCGCATCTATTGTGGTTCTTTGTGAGGCTCCGAAATACTCCCTTAAAATTTCTGCTTCCAATGGGGGAACAACAGATCCCGTCCCTGGCACGCACACCTATTATGATCGAACAGAGGTTTCCATAACAGCCTCACCTAAAAGCGGGTATAGATTTACCGGATGGGGTGGGGATGTCTCGGGAACAACCAATCCGATAACTATTACTATGGATTCGGATAAATCTTTAATAGTCTATTTTAATGAAATTAGAGGTAAAGAAAGTCCATTTGAGCTACCTTGCTTTATTGCAACTGCTGCCTATGGTTCCCCCTTACATCCCTATGTGAATGTTCTTCGTGATTTCAGGGACAAATACCTTATGCCCAACACGCTTGGTCAGAGCTTTGTTGATGTGTATTACAAATATTCCCCATTTGTAGCGGATATAATTGCTAAACACAAAGCATTGAAAATTGCTGTTCAAATTCATCTTTTGCCTTTGGTTGTTTTCTGTTACTCAATGGTTTATTTTGGTCCAATGTTTTCTGCACTTGTTTTTATATCTATTTTCATGCTTCCAACCTTTCTAAATTCAATCTCTCGAAGGAAGTTAAAGCGAACAAAGGCCTAAAGTATTAAAAAGCTCAAGTTCCTTTAAATAACGACGCTGACTCTGGTATTGCTGAGGTTGAGGACGTCAGGAAGAGGCTGGCTGAGCTGAAGGACTAAAGATTTTATAGAGTTTATAAAAAGCGCAGATGACTCTGGATCATGGAATCGGGGTTCGAATCCCTGCTTCCCAGCCATCTTATTTCCCTTATTTTCTCTGACATTCCTTGTTTTTGCCTTTCAATTCTAATACCGTATTTTCAGCGTTTTTCAATCAATTTTGGCACAAATTTGGCACACAGGAATAAGTCCGCCTTAATGTCCCTTAGAACTACATTTGTCACTTCATAAGGACAAAGAATATTCGAATTGCATTGATATTACTCTGGTCTTTATTGGCATATATTTTGCATCGTAATAGAGAAAAAAGGAGTAAGAATATTTAAATTGTGAATTAACTTGTCTAATTGACAGATATGCATCCAAGATTTACTATAACCAAAAGGGAACCAATAATGAAAAATTCTAAATGTTTGTTTTTATTGTTAATTCTTCTAACAGCTTCATTCATCTCTTTAGAAGCGAATAAAAAGCACTCATTAAGAGAATTGTACAGAGCCGGCAAAATTCGCCTTATCCCAGCTCTAACTCTTGATGAAAGCTCAATGCCGAAAGAGGCTCTATTTGGAGTACCTGTTAATGTTGTTGAAGATAGTAATGGAAACATCTATGTTTCTGACTTCAAGATGCATAACATTAAGAAATTCGACTCCTTAGGGCGATTTAGCAGACTATTGGGAAGAATGGGTCAAGGTCCCGGCGAGTTCAATGGACCAACTTTAATGACCTTAGCAAAAAACAGGTTAGTAGTTTGGGAGATGGGTAATAGCCGCCTTTCCTCCCTGACTCTTGATGGAGTATTTTTAAAATCCATTATTACTCCAGTTACTGAAGGATGGCCCAAAAAAATTAGGTCTTTGCCCAATGGCGATATTGTAATTGACAGATTTAAGTCAATCAGGAGACCTGAGTATCATGAGATTTGCAGTATTGAATTGTACTCACCTGAGCTTGAACACAAAAAAACAATCTACTCGAAAAACGTAACTCTAAAAAAATATATAACAGAACCTAAGAGAGCATCTATTTTAGTGCCGTTTCCACCGAATGTGCATTGGGATGTATCTAAAGATGGGAAAATAGTCATTGGATTTTCTGACAAATACCTAGTGGAGATATATGATTCAAATGGAGAAAAAATCAATTCTTTCACTCACAAACGCAGGCCTATGAAAATATCAAAACAAAGCAAAAGGCTCTTTATCAACCGATATGTTCAGAGTGATTCGGACGGAACGAGAATGGAGCCTCCTGATTATATCGTTAAAAATACAATATTCCCCAGATATATGCCAGCATTTCATGGAATAAGCGTCGACTCTGAAAACAATATTTTAATTGGCATTTATCACAAGGATGGAAGCATCCTTCCTAATAAATTTGATGCTTTTAATACCGAAGGCAATTATATCGGTACCGTTGAAGTCACAGTAGATAGACCCATCGTGGGGTATGCTCCGGCATGTTTTGTCGGAAGCTATGTTTGGATACCATTTGAAGATGATGAAGAGGGAACTGTTGAAGTTGTCAAATATAAAATCTCAAGATGAGTGCAAAAATTAAATTCAGCCTTATTGTATTTTTTGCCGGAATAGTGGTTGTAGCTATTCCCCAGGACATCCAGCATGAAGTAACAGTAACCCTAAAATTAATTCAAGTTTATGTATTGGATAATAAAAGGAATCCGGTAACTGATCTAAAGAAAGAAGACTTTATCCTCTATGACAACGGCAACCTTCAGACCATTACCGATTTTGAAACGCATTTCTTAACAACGCCTGAAAAACCGTCCGAAATAAAAACTCTACATCCTCTCCTAGAATCCGATCTAAGAATGAACAGGAAATTTCTATTTATTCTGGATATTCAAAGGAATGATGAGATAGGAATGATTAAAGCCAAAAGAGCTGCCCTTCATTTTGTTGATAACCATTTCATAAGTGGAGATGAAGCTGAAGTTTTATCCTATTCACCTCTTCGAGGACTGATTCTTCATGAATACTTGACTTCAGACCAGCAAAAGATCCGAGAGGCAATTTCAAGAGCTAAGGAGATCCCTGTTAAAACGTTAGCAGATAGAGATGAAGAAAAAGAAAAGATGTCGATGAACAGGGTGACTAAAATGGATTCAGAATCGGATGTTGGGACGAAGATTGGAGGGCAATACGGCAAGATGTTAGGTTCGCCATTCTCTGTTCCAAGTTTGGAAGATGCGGTTAAACCTGAAATGTCTTTTGTAATAGATAACTCGGAGCTGGCAAAAGCTCTCAGGTTCATACCTGGGAATAAGTACATAATACTCTTTTCCGGCGGGAGCCAACAAAGCTATCTGGAGGCCTTTGCTAGATTAGGGAAAATATTCGCAGATTCTAATTGTCAAGTTTATACGGTAGACACAATGGGAATTCGTAACCATTTTCTGGGGAAGTCTAAAAGAATGGAAGGAGAAACCTTAAAGGAATTATCCGAAATCTCTGGGGGAAAATATTTTGAGAACGTAGACGAATATGAAACAATTTCTCAAGAAATCCAGAACATAACAGGGAATTATTATGTTCTTGGATATTATATCGATGAAAGGTGGGATGGTCGGTATCACAATATAGAAGTCAAGCTCAAGCGAAAGGGATGTGAAGTCTTTGCTCAAGGAGGATATTTTAATCCCAAGCCTTTCACAGAGTTCTCAGAATTGGAGAAACAGCTTCATCTCATAGATTTGGCCTTGAGTGAGAATCCCTACTCCCAAGAACCGCTGAGATTTCCATTGGAGACGCTCACTTTTTCCAATAGAAAAGAAACGAATCTTGTTCTTCTTTCAGCCATACCTGTAGAAAAAGTTAAAGAAGCTGGCTTCGAGGAAGTCGAGATGACCACTCTTATTTTTAGTGAAAAGAATTCAATAATCTACTCAAGTCAGGGGAAGATCAATTTTTCTTCAATCCCACAGAAGACATTGTATCATTATGTGATTTCATCTCTTTCTCCAGGTCATTATAAATGCCGAATAATTTTGAGAGATTTGAAGACAGGGAAGGGAGCTGTGGCTTCTTCCTCTGCAAATATCATTGATCCTCTTGAGTCAGGGATAAGGATCGATACTCCTCTATTACTTATCCCCAAAAAAAAGGCATTTTACTCGAAATCAATGGAAAAAGATGATGAGAAGAAAAGGAAGAAATCTCTTTCCTTAATCCATATTTATCCTTTTCTTACCAGCGAGCATTCGCCTCTTATTAGAGATTTAGACCAGGGTACAACAAAGCTCTTAGGTGTAGTACGTTATTCCGTGATTGGTGTTGAAAAGTCAAACATTGAACTCTCTATTTATATTAAAAAGTCTTCTTCAGAGCAAAAAATCCTCTTGCCTTTTTCCATTGTTGCCTCAGAGAAGAAAGGTGAATCTGATATTCTATTAGTAGAAATTCAGCTTCAAGAATTGAAGCCCGGAGATTACTCTTTGGAATTTGTTACTGAAGAAATAACATCAAATTCCAAGTCTCAATCTACTCGAACCTTTAGAATAAAATAGATAAGATTGATTGGTTTAATCACATTTTTTTAGAGGAATGAGATAAATGGAAGCCAAATCCCCTTAAATCCTGGCTTCCCCGGGTGGAAAAAGGACGTTGAGCGAGTTAGTAATTTTATATAAAGGGGAAAAATGAAAAAGCAGGCTAGTAAACTTGCGCGTCGATTTTAGGGAAAAATGCTTGAATTTAAGCTAAAATCGTTGGGTCGTCTAAGCGTGATTATGTAAACTTTTTATTTTTACAAGTTATTTAAAATAAATGGCTTAGAGAGATGACAATAAAAAGGGAAGTTTATATTAGTTATGCGATAAATGTATCCCAAAAACATGCGGAATTTAGGCAGTTTTTCCCATTTCGCTGTCATTTCTTAGCGATTCTCAACGCCGCCATCCCTTCGTCTTGCGAATGGCAGAAGACTCTCACGATTATTTCGTTTTCTCTTCGTGTTCTCTCTTTTTCTGTTCTTTCTTTCTCTTCTCAAGTTCTTTCTCATAGACTTTCTCGAAGTCTAGTCCCGAGAAAAATCCCTTGCCGTCAATGACGATATCCTTGTTATTGCTTTCACGCCTCAATTTAGAACCCCTGTTTTTCTTCGTGAGAAGCTCTACAATCAACGAACGCTTCTGCAGAGAAAGGGGAAAAAAAAGGAGAAGAGGAGAAGGGGGAGAGAGAAAAAAGCTCGCTCGTTCTGTGACGTTCGACAGACCTTTATATGTAGAAATCAATAGGCGAGAAATTTATATTGCAGGATTTACAATAAAAAATTAATAATTGCAGGATAGTGCCGATTTATGCAATAATAAAGTTGTAAATTTTATTAATTAAGGATGGCTCTGTAAATGAATCCAAAAGATTTCAGAAATCCTCAAGCGGGCTCAATTCGTAAGGCGCCTAGAGGTTATTGGACGTTTTTACCTGCGCCGCTTCCTCCTAAAATTCATTACAATCTTGAGATAATTCAAACGCTTTCCGAAGCAGACAGGCTTCTGGGGGAGCTGTCGGGCACGGGCAGGCTATTACAAAATCCTCATTTACTCATCGCTCCAGCCATCCGCCTTGAGGCAGTTTCGAGTTCTCGGATTGAAGGAACACAGGCCTCTCTTTCGGACTTATTCTTTTTTGAGGCCGATAAGAATATCGAGATAAAGGTCCCCGATGTGAAGGAAGTTCAAAATTATGTCCGGGCCTTAGAATTCGGAATCGAGAGGTTAAAGGATTTACCTATTTCCATTCGGTTGATTCGAGAGATCCATCGCATCCTCATGAAAGACGTCAGGGGGGAACACGCAACACCCGGCGAACTCCGCAAATCTCAAAATTGGATTGGTGCGCCTGGATGTAACCTAGAAAATGCAACTTACGTACCACCTCCACCTGGTGACATGGGAAATGCTTTTAGCAACTGGGAAAAATACCTTCATTCAAATCCCAAAGAGCCTGTCCTTGTTCAATGCGCGCTTATGCATTACCAGTTTGAAGCAATTCATCCCTTTCTGGATGGAAATGGAAGAATCGGGCGTCTTCTAATAACATTTTTTCTGTGCGAACGTGGGTGCCTGACCCAACCCCTACTCTATCTGGCTGCCTATTTTGAAAAGCTCAGGGATGAATATTATAAAAGGCTGTTGGCTGTCAGCCAGGAAGGAGATTGGGAAAGCTGGCTTACTTTCTTCTTAAAAGGAGTTGCACTTCAGTCCCAACAAGCAATAGAGGACGCCAAGAAATTGCTTGAGCTTCATACTGAATATCTGCACAATTTAGAACAAACTCAAAAAATCCCTGATACTGCCCGCAGACTTATTAACGAAATATTTTTAAATCCCGTTGTTTCAATATCCCAGTTAAGCAAAAAATGGAAAAAACCTTTTAATTCGGTAAAAGTAGGTGTCCAAAGACTTTTAGAATTGGGCATATTAGAGCAAATAGAGGGTAGGCGCAGGAATAAGCTTTATGTTGCCACAAAATTAATGAAGTTATTGACCGGAGAAACTGAAAAGAGATAACATTATTAATCTAGCGTCAAATTTGGACCAGGGAGGAAAACTAGGAGTCAAGAATCCCTGCTTCCCAGCCACTCCTGTAATCCGGTTTAGAACCGGATAAGGAGTCCTGTCGTCACGTAAGTCCCGCCGAGGTCGACCGTTACCGGGTCGCCGCTGGTCAAAATTGGGGTGGAATATCCTGTGGAGCTGCCCGGGTCTTTGAAAGAAAGTCCGACCGTCAGGGAACGAAAGCCCACGTTCGTTCCCACACCGAATGATTTCCCGAAGAACGTTTCGATTCCGCCGCTAGCCCCAAAACCCGTCTTACTCGAGGGAGTGAATTCCCAGTAGGTTGAAGAGGCACTGTTATCATAGGTCCCTGTGACCCACCCCATAAGTATCATGGGCGATGCGGTAATGCTCAGCATCATGCCCGCACCCCCGATCTTTATTCTGAGGGGCATTTTAAATCCCACGATGAACGGGTTGAGGGCTATCTCCTGCCGGCCTCCCCAAAAGATCTGCGTGCCCCAGAGCGCCCGTGGAGCGGAAATCATGACTTCGGTGCCGAAACCAAGGGCAAAATTGGGACTTATATCGATG
>JAOUKO010000202.1 GCA_029882525.1 Candidatus Aminicenantota bacterium
CCATTCAAGACATTGTCTACATCAAGCCGGAAAAATTCGAGGTCAAGAATACCACGGCAATCGCTAAAGAACTGGAAAAACTCAATCGTTTGCTGGTGAAGGCCAGGCACCCCTATGTACTCATCGGTTTCGGGCGCTGGGGTTCATCCGACCCTAGTGGAGGCATACCCCTGAAATTCGGGCAAATCTCGGGAGCCAAGGTCATCGTTGAAACCACTCTGCCCAACATGAACTTTATGCTGAGTCAAGGTTCCCATTTTTTTCATAACATCACGAGCTTTCAGGTATGTTATTTCTCCGTCGCCCATTGGGAGAAACACAGGATTGATTGGGACTGGTTAAATCAGCAAAATGTCATAAACGAAACTCAATTTCTCCGCCATGTGAGACCTTCTTCTCCTTTACAAATAAAAGTCGACGGGAGAAAAGGTCGAGGAGTCATCAGTCATGACTGAAGAAAAACAATCCATAGATAGACTTATATGGGGGCTTCAAGAAAGAGCCAAGGAGCTCAATTGCCTGTACAAGATCGAAGAGGTTATGAACAAGCCGGATTCTCACATTGACGATGTGTGTCAAAGGATTATCGAAGCCATCCCCCCAGGCTGGCAGTATCCGGACATCTGTATTGCCGAAGTCAAACTTGAAGGAATATCTTATCATTTTCCGGATTTTAAGCCGACTCCCTGGATCCAAAGCGCAGACATCATTGTTCAAGACAAGAAAGCGGGAGAAATCAATGTTTACTATACCAAAGAAATGCCGAAGGCAGATGACGGTCCATTCTTAAAGGAGGAAACCAAACTCCTTGAGACCATCGTGGACAGGCTCAGTCACTTTATCATGTATGACAGGATGAAGACGGTTTTCCAGGAATATCAAACTGCTAAAAAGGATATCATTGAGCACAAGACGAGTGAATGGCAGGTGGCATTGAATTTCCTGCGTCAGACTGATAAAAACCTTTTTATCAACATTTCGAGAAGAATGTTGAATCATCTTTGTTGGAGCGGTATCGACGAAGCAGAACAGCTCCTCCAAGATTCAGGGGGAGGCTGGAAGAAAGAAGAGATTGATATCACAGACGATGAAAACCGTCCCTTCCAGAAAAGATCTTTAGCTTTTCCTGAAAAGCTCAGCGATGAAACCTTCCGCATCGCATCCAAATATCTCACCAGTGAGCAGATCCTCTCTAATATTCAGAAATGGATTCAGGAAGCCCGGTTGAGCTTTCTGGTTCAAGTAGCCAACCGGAATTTGCCTTTGGTAGAAGTTGTTGACGCTATCCGACGGTATCACCATATTGCCCCAGAAGGCATTGAATTGCCTCCGGCCAGCAAGAGAGGTGTGCAGGTCTCCCTTATCAGGCGTTTTCTGTCCGACCAGCCTGAGTTCATCAACATTGCTAAGGATTATATCGAAATCGATGATTTTTATAACATACTGGACCGTATTGTCTTTTCCCCTGGAAGCTATGGCAAATTAGGAGGGAAGAGCACGGGATTGTTTCTGGCTCATCAGATTGTGAAGAAATCAAAGAGACCTAAGGATCGCCTCGAAAACATCAAAGTGCCGAAGACTTGGTACCTAACTTCCGATGCACTTTTTAATTTTTTAAGCTTTAATAACCTTACCGAAGTCGTGGAGCAAAAATACAAAGACATCAACCAAGTGCGTCTGGAGTATCCTCATATCGTCCAGACATTCAAGAGCTGTAACTTTCCTACAGAGATCGTTCAGGGTTTATCTATGATCCTGGATGATTTCAGGGATAAACCTATTATTGTGAGAAGCTCCAGCTTGCTGGAGGATAGGGCAGGCGCAGCATTTTCAGGAAAGTACAAGAGTTTATTTCTCGCCAATCAAGGCAGCAAAAAAGAACGATTAGCAGCCCTGACAGATGCCATCGCCGAAGTCTATGCCTCTGTGTATGGTCCAGACCCGATCGAGTATCGTGCCGAACGCGGGCTGCTCGATTTTGTTGAAGAAATGGGCATCTTGATTCAAGAGGTAGTGGGCACAAGAATAGCTGATTATTATTTTCCGGCTTATGCAGGCGTCGCCTTCAGCAGAAACGAGTTTAGGTGGTCGCCGCGGATCAAACAAGAGGATGGCTTGCTCCGCCTTGTTCCAGGCCTGGGAACAAGAGCCGTTGACAGGCTCAGCAACGATTATCCTGTTTTGGTTTCACCAGGCCAGATAAGCCTGCGCGTAAATACCACGGTTGATGAAGTCGTCCGCTATGCTCCGAAAAATATGGATGTCATCAATCTTAAAACTAACAGCTTTGAAACCATTGAAATAAAGGAATTGCTAAAAAAATTTGGCAGCGAAATTCCAAACATCAACAAGATCATTTCAATCTACGATGATCAAGTCATACGGACGCCTTTAGGTAATGAGGTTGATTTCGAGAAGGATGACTTGGTGGTCACTTTCGAGGCGCTCCTGACAAAGACAAAATTCATTGACTCGCTTAATAACCTGATCACTCTCCTCGAAGAAAAACTGAGCACACCGGTAGATATCGAGTTTGCTTGTGATGGCAAGGATTTTTACCTGCTTCAGTGCCGCTCTCAGAGTTATAGCGAAGGAGCAGAACCAGCACAAATCCCGCAAAATATTCCTAAAGATAAGATCGTCTTTTCGGCCAATCGTTACATCTCTAACGGAAGAGTCCCTAATATCACTCACATAGTCTATGTCGACCCTCATAAATACGACAGGATTGCAGATTACTCCTCGTATATTTCTGTCGGCCGGGCTGTAGGTAGCCTCAACAAACTCTTGCCTCGTAAGCGTTTTATCCTCATGGGGCCTGGCCGCTGGGGAAGCCGGGGCGACATAAAAATGGGAGTGAAAGTGACCTATTCGGATATCAGTAACACCGCTGTCCTTATCGAAATCGCAAGGAAAAAAGGAGACTACCTCCCCGAGCCTTCTTTTGGCACTCACTTTTTCCAGGATTTGGTGGAGTCTGAGATCAGATATCTCCCCCTCTATCCTGACGATTCTGGAACAATCTTCAACGAAAACTTCTTCAAAAACGCCGAAAACATCCTTTCCAATGCCTTGCCTGAATATGCCTATCTCTCTGATTCACTCAAAGTGATCGATGTGACAAAAACCACGGGAGGGCTCGTTCTCCGTATCCTCATTAACGCCGAGCGTGATGAGGCGGTGGGAATCCTGAGCGAGCCATCCGAAGACAGTCAGACTTCTCTTATGACTATAGACTACGGTGGAAAAAAGACTGAAAACCATTGGGCCTGGCGGCTGAGAATGGCGGAATATGTTGCCTTCCAGCTCGATCCAGAGCGCTTTGGTGTTAAAGGCTTATATGTCTATGGAAGCACGAAGAATGCAACCGCCGGTCCGCAGAGCGATATTGACATCCTAATTCATTTTCAAGGAACAAATAAACAACGAAAAGATCTCGAACATTGGTTGGAAGGCTGGAGTTTATGTCTAGATGAGATGAATAGGCTTCGAACGGGATATAAAACCGGCGGTCTCTTGGATGTCCAATTTGTAACTGATGCGGACATTGCCAAGAAAACCAGTTACGCCGTAAAGATAGGTGCTGTCACAGATGCAGCCCGGCCTTTGCCGATGATGTCGAAGAGAAAAAACAGCTAAAGAAGCTCACGCGTCGCCTTATCCAAGTTTGTAAGGTCAAAGCGAACCAACGCCAACTCGGGACCGTCGTATGCAGCCGAAAACGCGTATGTCTTCCCAATGCGGTCCCGCCACGAGTGTGAAAGCCTTGACGATTCGTGGACATGTCCGTGGAGAGTGAGCAGGGGCTGGTGAGCCTTGATAAAACGCTGAATAGCAATGCTCCCTACGTGGACATCCAGAGGAACGTGGTCAATCATTTTTCCATCTAGTGACGCACGGTCGAGCTTGGTCTTATAAGGCGGAGCATGGAACAAAAAAACGGCCTTTTTAAGGTTCTCATTCTCTGTTAAATTTTCCAGGTCTTTTTTGATAGTTGAGTACTTTCGGGAGTAATCGGCAATAGGGAAAGACCGGACTCCCTCTTCTGGTGAGACGCTGCCTGGATCCACATAGCGTGAAACATCGTACTTTTCCCAGTCCTTCAGGAGAAACGGAGTTGGAGGTATATAAGAATAGCCATAGACAGGATAGTCTTTGAAAAGGACTTTTCTGTTATGAACATATTCCCATATTCCTCTGGCAGCACCATCCAGGATCGCGGCCTCAGCAAACCGTCCATCATCATTGCCCAGGATAAGAAATATCCTGGGGAAATCATCTTCCAATTCCTTTTGTAGTTGTGTAAATTTTTTTATGAGATAACCATTGATGAAATCTAAGTGCTGAAAATCCAGCGAGCTGTACATGAAGCTTGCTGAGGGCAGTATGTCTCCTCCCAGGAAAACAGCCTCAGGGCGCTCATCTTTGACAGCCTGGAAGAGTTTTTGATAGCGATCTGTGTATCCATGCAGGTCAGAAGCAAAGAAACAAAAAGTCAATTTTAGCTCTTTTTGCCTGATTTCAAAATTTCTGCAATCAGACGAGAGATATCATCCAATCGATAGGGTTTCAGGAGAAGGGAGTGAAACCCCAATCTTTCGACTTTTTGGGGATCAATCAACTCAGCATAGCCTGTTGTCAGAATAACAGGAATATCAGCCCGGATTTTGATAATTCTTTCGGCAAGTTCAAAGCCATCTAAATGAGGCATGTTCAAATCCAATATCACCAAATCAAATTCCTTGGAATTATTGGAGAAGACTTCCTCTGCCACGCGGCTGTCAGGGATGGCTGTCACAGTGTAACCTAAAGGGTCCAATGCCTTTTTCTGCGAATCACAAATCTGGATATCATCGTCGACGAAAAGAATGCGTCCCCTGCCTTTTATAGCAGATATTTCCCGGTCTTTTTTTCTTTTTTTTAAATCAGCCTTGTGAGCCAGAGGGATGTAGACATTAAAACAGGCTCCTTTCCCGGGCGAGCTTTCAACCTCTACGCATCCACCGCACCTCCGCACGATGCCGTGAACGACAGACAATCCCATGCCCGTTCCTTTACCCATGGGCTTGGTGGTGAAAAAGGGTTCAAAGATGCGTTTTTGGATTTTTCTATCCATCCCATGACCCGTATCTTTAACACTTATTCTGCAATAGATACCTTTTTTAATATTCAGAGCACTGTTGCTTTCTAACTTGACCTTATCTGTAGAAATGGTCAATATTCCGCCTTTCTCTTGCATAGACTGGTAAGCGTTGGTATAAAGATTCATTATGACCTGTCGAACCTGAGAAGGATTCGCCTTAATTGGTAATTGCTCTGAGCAGAGATGACTTTCAACCTGAATGTTCCGCGGGAGGGCGGCCGTGAATAATTTTATACTCTCGCCAATTTCTTCCGAAATATCAATGTACTTTTCATCTGTTTTGACATGGCGGCTGA
>JAOUKO010000203.1 GCA_029882525.1 Candidatus Aminicenantota bacterium
CAGGTGATTTTTCAGATGGAACATCCCGAACCTGACCAGGTCATGGGCAGTGGACCAGACAGCGGATGCCCCGCGGTGGTCAAAATCGTAGAACGGGATCGGTTTTTGATTCTTGTCGTACCTGAGGGCGGCGTGATCTTCCAGACCAGGGCCGATGGGTATCGTTGTTCGGGTCATCCCTAGGGGCTCGAACACCTCTGTTTTCATGAAATCGGCATAGCTTTTTCCGGAGACTCTCGAGATGATGTGGTCGATGACTCCGTAGCCAAAATTGGAATAATGGAATTCTTCTCCCGGCGGAATGACGATGATTCCGAAGCGGCGTATAGATTCATCCATTGCGGGCCGCATACGGAGCTCATTCTCGTAGAAGAAGTTCCAGTGCATCGGGAGGCCGGCCGTATGGTTTAAGAGCCGCATCACAGTTGCCTCAGAAGCCTTCCCTTCGTAAGCATTCAATTTCCCATCGCCGAGATAAAAATTAGCAGGCTTGTCAAGCTCGACGAGTCCTCTTTCCACAAGGACCATCAGCCCGGTCGCCGTTATCGGTTTGGAAACAGATGCCAACGAGTACATGGTGTGGTGCGTTGCTTTGACTTTTTTTTCAAGATCCGCCAGGCCGAAACCTTCTTCCCAGATGATTTTTCCATCCCTGGCTACAGCCACGGATAGGGAGGCTACTTTTGTCTTCTCTAAGGTCTCGAGAATTTGAGTGCGGACAGGTGAAAAAATATCTTCTGCAGCCGCAATTTCCCCGCAAGCGGTGAGGATGAATGCAGATATAAAGATAAGGGTAATACTAAATTTTTTCATGAAAGCTCCTTAGAGATGGATTTCACATCTTTGGTTTTCATAACATTCACTCTTATCCTTCATGAGAATATAAAACACCAGCTACACGTCCAACCTTTCAAATTCACTTTTGGTGATCTCTGTTTTCACACTACCTGTGTGTGATATTTCAGTTGGTTCGAATAAAACGAGTTTCACGTGACCCTGTGGAACCACTCGATGCTCTGTTCCTCGATAGACGATATAGAACTCCCCGGCGTGCAATGTTATTTTTTTCCTTTTTTCAAAAATGTCTAAAATCCCTTCTATCACATAAAACATCTCGTCTTCATTTTCATGCGTGTGCCAGGGTACTTTGTCTTCTTCACACTTCACGACCAGGACGTATTGTCCGTTCAACTCCCCGATTATTTTGGGTGAATAGGTGTCATTGAATTTTTCAAAACATTGGCTGATATTCACAACTTTTGCCATGCGTGATGCCTCCTTTGACAGGATTTATGCGGTCAGCAGATCTCTTAAGCCATCCCTGCCTGATAGATTTCGGATGAAATAAGAAAGATGATACTCAAAGCCAAGGACCCGAGCTTTTTCTCACACCGGTTACTCTGGACTACTCGTACCGCAGCGAGTCCACCGGATTGGCCGTGGCGGCTTTGATGGTCTGATAACTGATAGCCACGAGGGCAATGGTCAAGGCGGCCAGACCGGAGAGGATGAAAATCCCAAAGCCCATATTCACTCGATAGGCAAAGTTCTGCAACCAGCGATGCATGACCAAATAGGCCACAGGCCAGCCGATGACATTGGCGATTAACACCCATTTGGTGAATTCGCTAGAAAGCAAAACAACGATGCCTGGCATGGATGCGCCGAGAACCTTGCGAATACCGATCTCTTTTGAGCGCTGTCCGGCGGTGAAAGACGCCAGGCCGAACAAACCAAGACAGGCGATAAAGATGGCAAAGAAAGTAAAAACGTTGGCAAGTCTGCCCATCCTTTCGATGTTTACATAAGCTCGGTCAAAATCCGCATCCACAAATCGGTATTCAAAAGGATACATCGGGACAATTTCTTCCCAGGTATCTTTGATGAATTGAATCGTTGCCGGCATGTTTTCGGTTGGAACTCGAAGGACCAGGTGATTGACCCTTACTGGATTTAACTGAAAGTATAGGGGATTGATCTGGTAGGTCAGCGGTAGAAAATGAGTATTCTTGAAGACACCGATAATTTTGCCAGCCTTGCCGAATTCCTTAAATGGGCGTTCCACAGCGGATTCCAATCCCATCAGCTTGACCAATTCTTCATTGACGAGATAGCCTGATTCGGCATCAGCCATGAATTCTCTTGAGAAGTCTCTTCCTTCGACCAGCTCGATCCCTAAAGTTTTGGCTACGTCATAATCCACAAAATTAAAGCCGATATGGATTTCCTTGGTCGTATCCTTACCTTCCCATTCAGCCGTGCTTGAAGTCCATCCGAAATTTGGCAGGTCATCGGCCATGCCAGTAACTCCCAGAATACGATTATCGGCATTCAATCGATTTTTTAAAATGTCATAGGATCTTCTGCTCTCTCCTTTAAGTGAAATTGTGATGAGCTGATCTTTGGCATAGCCGATATCTTTTGTTTTGATGTAACTCAGCTGCTTGTAAACGATTCCTGTGCCGATGATTAAAATAATCGATATCGAGAATTGAATAACCACCAGTACCTTCCTGAACACAGAACCGGATGATCCGAGGTTTAAATGACCTTTCATTACCTGAACGGGTTTGAATGAAGAGAGGATCAATGCGGGGTAGCTCCCTGAAGCAATACCAATGAACAGCACCAATCCAAGCATTATCAATAGAATTGAGGGCTGGTTCAGGGAATCGGCTGCGATTTGTTTCCCGGTGAGCGAATTGAAAAACGGCAATACAGTCGAGACGATCAATAAGGCGGTGACGAGCGCAGTAAGTGTCAGAAAAAGTGATTCACCTAAAAACTGGAAAATCAAGTTTTTTCGGAAGGCGCCGACTACTTTTCTTATACCGATTTCACAGGCTCTGTTTGCCGATCGTGCTGTCGAAAGGTTAATGAAGTTGATGCAGGAGACAATCACTATGAACACGGCAATTACGGAATATATCATGATGTACTGCTCTGTTTCCCAGAAGAAAAACCTCCTTTCTGTAAAGGGCAAAGCAGTAAGTGCTTCATCATCATTTCCTTTTTCAAATTTTGACTGAAAGAATTTGGTGATCTTCTGATCAAAAGCAATAATGGAAACATCCTTTTGAAGTTTTAAAAATGTGTTGGGGCTCCACCATCCCCAGGAATTGATATCCGCTCCAGCTGGAGTGAAATTGGAAATCCGGATATCATAATGAATGGCGATATCGAACTGAAGCGTAGAGTTTTGAGGGATATCCTTCATCACTCCCCTCACCGTCAAATCCAGCTCGTCATTCATAGTCAGCGCTTTTCCGAGGGGATCTTCACCCGGGAAAAATTTATTGGCGATACGTTCTGAAATCACGATCGAGTAAATATCTTCCATCACCGTATCGGGATCGCCTTGCAGGAAAGGAAAAGAGAATATTTTGAAGAAGTCAGGATCTACGACCGCGACACCATTTTCGTAAAAGGCTTTGTCCTCTCGCCTGAATAATGGCTCACCAATTCCTTCGAATCGACTGGCATAGATGACTTCAGGAAATGTTTCTTTCAGAGCCGCCGCCAGCGGCAGCGGAGTTGATGGAATCCTGCCATTCCCCAGGGCCTGGTAAATCTGATCGCTGTCTGCATGGAATTTGTCAAAACTCAGCTCATCAAAAATCCAGAGGGTGATGAAGAGACAACAGGCCATGCTGACCGCCAGACCTGAAATGTTGATAAGGGAAAATACTTTGTGTTTTTTTATAAATCTCAGAGCCATTTTGAAATAATTGGTAAACATGGTAGCTCCCCAATAAATGGAATTCTTCACAAAAGAAGGAAAAGTGAGAATGATTTGGGACCAATACCAAATTTTTGCTCGAAAAGGGCCTTTATTTCGGGCAATTTCATTATACATCTCTTCGAAATCGCCGATCATCGTTTCCGGATGGCTGTGGTTCAATATCAACCACAAGACCGCTTTGGCAATTGCCGGGGGCTTAAGGATTCTCATCACTCACTCCTTGAATTCCCTGTTCAGAATCATTTTCGAATTCTTCCCCATCTCAATAATCGTGTCCTTTGGAGTCATGTCTTCTTCACAGACAAATCTGGCAGATCCTTCCAGAAAGCCTGATAGATCTTTTTGATTTCTTGGAGTTGTTTCAGACCTTCTTTGGTCAATTGATAAAATCTTTTACTCTTTCCTCCGCGCTCAGAGGTAGGACTGACGAGAGAGGAGGTGAGATAACCTTTGTTCTCAAGGCGATCGAGCGGGACATATATTGATCCGATGGACCAGTATTTCCCTGTCATCTTGGTTATGTATTTTCTGATATTGATACCATACGGTTCCTCTTTCATTTTCCAAATTGTCAGAAGAACCAACTCTTCAGGTCTTGACAAATATTTCATGCTCGGCTTTCTCCTTATGTTTTATTTCTACAATATAGAACATAAGGATTGAATAGTCAATTTCTTTCAACAAAGTCGAATCGAAATCTTTTATCCTTTTCATAAACTAGATTTCCTTTGTATTTTGTTTTTGAACCAATATATTCTTTAATTTCTCAGATCCTTCATTAGTAAAATCATAAAGCCTTTTGCTCAAATTTCCTCGATCCCGGCTCGGCTGCAAGGGAGAAGATTTCAGGAGCCCTTTTTTTTCGAGTCGATCCAGGTAAAAATATAAAGATCCGATCGGCCAGGTTTTACCCGTTAGCTGAAAAAGACTTCTTCTTATGTTTAACCCATATGGCTCATCTTCGATTTTGCAAATAGCTTCTAGTATCAATTCTTCCTTTCTCGACAGATCTTTCATCAATTTTTCACCTATTAATTCTATTATATAGAATTTATAAGATAGAATGTCAAGTAATTTTTTCTATATTATGGAATTTTTTGCAATCGCTCTTGCCAGCCCAAATAAATGAACTCGAAATCTTTGGCTTGATCGCTACTTCTCAAATTAGTACAAGCTATCCAGACAGTCAGGAACTTGCTCTTTACCTAAACCATTGATTTATTCCGAGCTCGTAAGCAAAGGCTTATCAACAAGAGGAATTTTTAGCGGTCCGACTTGAGACACACGACAGCAAGTTTATTGACAGGCGGAAGTTGTGATATAATCAAAATCCAGCGTATTCAGGGCCATAAAAGTTCAGCGATGACAGAGAGCCACGCGCCCCTGATTCAGGATAAACACCAGAATTTGAGTGAGCTCATGAAGAACTTCTGGCAAGGTGGCACTAAAAGTGAGACGGTTTCGGACAGGGAAGATGAGAGCCACCTAAGTCGTTGATTCCAAACGTGCCGGAGTGGCGAAATTGGCAGACGCACTGGACTCAAAATCCAGCGGGATGCATAATCCCGTGAGGGTTCGAATCCCTCCTCCGGCACACTTTTTCCCTGGTAACAGCCTGA
>JAOUKO010000204.1 GCA_029882525.1 Candidatus Aminicenantota bacterium
ATGATTTTGCCGGAAGAATCGCCTTTAACTTCGACATCCACGGCAATCTATGGGAGCAGGTGGCGAAATTCAGAGCTGGAAGGAGGCTCTGGGCGAAGATCGTAAAGGAGCGTTTTGGAGCCAAGGATCCCCGGTCGATGATATTGAGGATGATAGCTGGCGGAGGGGGCGGGGGATTGACGGTTCAGCAGCCTGAAAACAACATCGTGCGCGGCGCGTATTATGCGCTCATATCCGCTTTATCAGGGACCCAGACCATGGCCCTCTGTTCTTACGATGAGGCTTACACCATTCCGTCAAAGAAAGCCGCACTCATCAGCTTGAGGACGATGCAGGTTCTGGCCGACGAGATGGGGCTCCGGGATACAGTCGACCCGCTTGGCGGTTCTTACTATATTGAGTGGTTAACCAATGAGATGGAGAAAAAAATTGAGCAGTGCATGCAAAAGGTGGAAAAGCAGGGCGGCATGGTCAAGGGGATAGAATCTGGATATATTCAGGGAGAGGTCAGCCGACAGGCTTATATCCGCGAGAAAAAGATCCAATCCGGAGAAATCACGAAAATAGGAGTGAACAAATATGTGATGAAGGAGGAAAAGGCTGAGGTGGAGTATCATCCGTTCAACCCTGAAGTCGCCAAGGAACAAAAGAAAAAGCTTAAAGAAATAAAAGCGCAAAGAAATGAGAATGAGGTCCAGCAGTCCTTGGCCGGACTAAGAAAAGCGGCTCAGACCTCTGAGAATGTGATGCCTCCTGTTTTGAAAGCCGTCAAAAGCTACGCCACCCTGGGCGAGATAACCAAAATTTTCAAGGAAGTTTTCGGCGAGTTCAAAGAGCCGATCGGGTTGTAAAAAAACTATGGCCTACAGAATAGGAATAGATGTCGGGGGAACGTTCACAGATTTTTTGCTGACCTCTGAGGAGGGAAGCTCGGAGATTTACAAAGTCTTATCCACCCCGGATGATCCATCCATCGGGCTGATGAACGGTCTTTCGGAAATGGCCAAGGCCAGAACCACTTCCCTGGGGGAATTCATCAAGAACGTCCAGACCATTGTTCATGGAACTACGGTCACCACCAACGCGGTCCTGACTCGCAAGGGAGCCAAGACAGGTCTTTTAACCACAAAAGGTTTAAGGGACGCTCTGGAAATGAGAAGAGGTATAAGGGAAGAACAGTACAATAACAGGTACACCAACGTGGAGCCGTTGGTTCCGAGATACCTGAGATTCCCTGTGGAGGAGCGTCTTGATTATAAGGGAGACACAGTCACTGCACTCAAGAAATCCGATGTCTCAGATGCGGTCAAGCTGTTCAAAAAAGAAGGCGTTGAAGCCATTGCCATCTGTTTTATGAATAGCTTTGCCGATGATGAGCATGAATCCGTTGCGGCAAAAATCATACAGGAAAAATTTCCTGATACCTACTTGACAGTGTCATCGGAATTCTTACCGAGCATCCGGTTCTATGACCGGATCTCGACAACCGTTTTGAATTCCTATGTCGGGCCTATATTGAAAAGGTATCTCACAAGTCTTCTTGAAAAATTGAAGAGCGCGGGTTTTAAAGGCGTCCTCCTCATCATGCAGTCCAACGGAGGAGTTGTCTCGCCGCAGGTCGCGATGGAAAAGGCAGCCGCCACCCTTCTTTCAGGCCCTGCAGCCGGGCCAGTGGCTGGGATCGAGTACACTTCCGTTCAAGGATATGATGATTGCCTGACCATTGATATGGGGGGAACAAGCTTTGATGCGGCTTTGATCAAGGAAAGAACGCCTCTGGTCACCACAGAGGGAGAGATCAACCGGCTGAGACTGGCTCTGCCGATGCTGGGAATCGTGACCATCGGAGCCGGCGGCGGGAGTATCGGCTGGGTCGATGAGGGCGGTCTTTTGCGGATGGGGCCGCAGAGCGCCGGGTCAAAGCCAGGACCTGCCTGTTATGACCTGGGAGGTGAACTGCCGACCTGCACAGACGCGGACCTCCTGCTCGGCTATCTGGATAAAGATTTTTTTGCCGGAGGAAAGATCCCGCTGAATTATGACCGGGCAGTAAAAAGCATTAAGGAGAAGATTGCTGAGCCGCTGGGCATCGATGTGATTGAAGCCGCCTCGGGAATGTACCGGGTGATAAACGTCAACATGGCCTCTGGAGTGAGGGAGGTCAGTGTCAAGCGCGGGCATGACCCGAGAGAATTTCCTCTGGTCGTGGCCGGGGGAGCAGGCCCGGTTCATGCCTGTATGATCGCCCTGGAGCTTGAGATCCCTGTCATGATAGTTCCTAAGGAATCGTCTATTTTCTGCGCGGCCGGCATGTTGATGTCTAATTTGAAGCACAACTTCGTGAGGACGTATTCCACTTTCTTCAACAGAATAGATGCGAAGAGATTCAGGTCTTTATTTCGGGAGATGGAAAAGGAAGCCACAGAGCTTCTCAAGTCAGAAAACATTCCGGAAGACTCCATCCAACATATCTATTCCCTGGATATGAGGTACGTCAAACAGTACCACGAGGTGAACGTGGAAGTCACAAGGGAAGAGCTGGATAGAGGAGACTTCGAGTCCATGACCGGTAAGTTTCATCCCGAGCATAACCGGCTTTACGGATACTCATTGGAGGAAGAGGGGACGCAGATCGAGTTGATCAATCTGAGGCTTTCGAGCATCGGGAAAACAACCAAGCCAAAATTCAGAGAGGAGGAGTATGACCAGGAGAATCCTTCACAGGCTTTTAAAAAGAAGAGAAAAGTCTATTTGCCGCAGAAGAAAGCCTTCGAAGAGGTCCCTGTGTACGGTGGGCACAAACTGAGATACGGAAATAAAGTCAAAGGGCCGGCGATCATCGAACAGGTTAACACGACGACATTCGTCACTCCCGAATATAATGTGCTCTGCGATAAATTTGGAAGTTATACGATGTATCTCAAAGAGAAAGAAAAGGAGATTAAAGAAAAAATAGGGCTAAGTGAATAGGATGAAGATTGATAAGATACTGGTTTCCGTGTTTCAGAGGAGGTTCAAATCCATAACCGAAGAAATGAGCATCACCCTGACTAAAACCACCAGATCACCCATCCTCTGTGAAGCCAAGGATTTCGTGACCGGGCTTTATGATGGACAAGGGAAGATGCTCGAACAGACGGAGAACCTTCCCATCCTCTCTTTTTCACTCGGGCCTGTCTGCGAGTACATAGTCAAGTATTTCGGGGAAGAGATCTATCCCGGTGATGTCATGTTCCACAATGACGTCTTCTCCATGGGCAATCAGAACAACGATGTGGCTGTTTACAAGCCGATATTTTATAAGGATAAACTCATAGCCTGGGCTGCAGCGAAGGGGCACCAGGCAGATATCGGAGGCGCGGTTCCGGGGGGATACAACCCCAAGGCCACCGAAGTATTTCAGGAGACACTCCGGATACCGCCGGTCAAGGTCTATGAGCGGGGTAAATTGAGAAAGGATGTCTGGGACCTCATCTTTGCCAATATCCGTTTCGAAATCGTTGCTGCGGATATGAGAGCTCAGATAGGCTCCTGCGTTGTGGGAGAGCGGGGAATTCTAAAATTGATCGAAAAATACGGACTTGATGTTTTTGAATCTCACAAGGAATACCTTTTCGATTCAACAGAGAAGATGATGCAGGCAGAGATAAAAACGATTCCGGATGGAGTATACCGAGGAGAGTCAACCGTATATTATGACGGGAGGACACCCGGATCAAGATACAAAATAAGGGTTAAGATAACCGTTGAAGATGGGGAAATCGATTTTGATTATTCGGATACAGACCCGCAGACCGATGGTTTTGTCAACGGCACGTATACTTCATCTGCGAGCGCCACTCTTCTGACTTTTCTCCAGATGGTCAATCCTGATATGCCTCATAACGACGGGATGGTCAGGCCGGTGAAGATCAACATTCCAGAAGGCACGATTTTGAATGCCAGGTACCCGGCTGCCACCACCTTCGGAAATCATCTCTGCCCTCCGAATGCCGATGCGATAATCCGGGCTCTCTCCAGGGCCATACCAAAAAGGGTGACCGCGGGATGGAACCAGCTTTTGTGTTATCTCACGAGCGGCTATGACACCAGGAAAAAGGATAGCTATGTGGATATCGGGTTTATGGGACTGAAGGGCGGCTCCGGAGCTACCCATGGAGTGGATGGGTACGACCACATCGGCATGATCGACGCTTCAGGAGGAGTCCTCGACCAGGATTATGAGATGTTTGAGCAGCAGACTCCGCATTTATTATTGAAGCACGAATTTTGGCCTGATTCTGCGGGCGCTGGCCGGTGGAGAGGAGGGCTTGGAGTTGAGACCAGGTTCAGGATAGGAGGAGAGAAAACAAAAGTTGTCACTTTTGGAGATGGGGATGTTGAGCCTCCGTTCGGGCTTTTCGGTGGAAAAGGAGCCACCTTGAACAGGATAGAGCTTCACTATCCGGATGGCAAAGTCTATAGAACCACGAGCAAAGATTTAGTCGAGAATGTGCCTTCAGGGACAGTTCTCTTCCAGCAAGCCGGAGGCGGAGGGGGTTACGGCAATCCTCACCTCAGAGATCCCGCTCGAGTGGCCGAGGAAGTGAAAAACGGGATTATCAGCATAAAGAAAGCAAAGGAAGATTACGGCGTCGTCATCAACCCCAAAACTTTCGAAGCGAGCAGCATAAATACTAAGAAGCTAAGGGGAAAAAAATAAATAATCTTCTGCCTTAAATTTCTGGGCGAAATGACAATCGCTGTCTCTATCTCAGATTAATCTGTAGTTAATGGAATTATTAAACGCTTTTGTATTTCACGTTGATTTTTTCACTATCTTAACGGTGTTAGCGTCCAAAGCTTGAGCAAAATAATGATGAGTGTAGATTCTACCTAAAAAGGAAATTCCTGCTCCTTAAACCTAGACTGAAGTTCTAACTTCGGGATGGGAAAATACCATTCAGGGCAATGCAGTAATTAATGACCAGGAAGGGTTGCATATTGTCGTGGGGTTGGCTATCTCCTGAATTTTGAGCTGTAATATCTCCCTCAAGTGTCACACTTCCGGGTTTCATATCCTGGTTGGGACTATCGTCATTGAACGCCTTATTTTCTGCCTCGGCAATGGCGGCAGCTACTGGTAAAGTTTTTTTCCCTGAACCATCACTGCATCTTAAGCCCGCTTTAAGATTATGGGTTATATTATGGCTATGAGACGGCATCTGCTGGTTGGTTAAGACAACTCTTTCCTGGCCACCCATTTCGCCGATACGTCTTCCAAGAATCCCTGGAGCCGAGCCCTGTCCTATGGCAAC
>JAOUKO010000205.1 GCA_029882525.1 Candidatus Aminicenantota bacterium
TCCTACCATCTCCGCTTCCCCAACTTTCTTGATTTAAAAACAGAGACTTTCTGGGACAGGCTCGAAAAGCTTGGGAAAAAATGCATCATCATCAACCAGCCTTCCACCTATCCAGCCCGAAAGATCAACGGAATCCTTATCTCCGGTTTCGTTGCCATTGAGCTGGCCAAGGCAGTTTACCCCCTCAAGATCAAACCCGCTTTAGAACGGATGGGATACCTGATCGATATCGATACTCTGAAATCAAGGGAAGATCCTGAATTTCTCTGGCAGGAACTGGCAAAAACTCTGGATGCGCGCCAGAAAGCCCTGGATTTTTTTCTTGAAGAGGACTGGGACTATTTTGAATTCGTGATCACCGGAACCGACAGGCTCCACCATTTCCTCTGGAACGCCTACGAAGACGAACATCATGCCTACCATCAGAACTTTCTCGACTACTACCGCCAGCTTGACCGGATGATCGCCCGAATCATGGAATCTTTCAAGGAACGGGCAAGTGAAGAAAGTCCGGCCTACATTCTTTCTGACCACGGATTTACTGGAATAGAACAGGAAGTCTATCTCAACGCTTGGCTGGAGAAGGAAGGCTATCTGGGATTCAATTCACTTTCGCCCCAAAATCTCGAGGAGCTCACCCCCTCTTCTCGAGCCTTTGCCCTGGACCCGAACCGGATCTACCTGAACCTGAAAGAAAAATTCCCGCAGGGATGTGTCAGTCAATCCGATAAAAACGTAGTAAAGGAGGAAATCCAGAGGAAGCTGACAAGCCTCGAATTTGAAGGGAAAAAAGTCGTCAGGCGAGTCTTTGATGCTGAAGAGATCTACTCCGGTCCTTATACCGGCCAAGGTCCGGATCTGATCGTCCTCTCCGAATACGGGTTTGACATGAAGGGATCGGTCAAGAAGAAGGACGTTTTCGGCCGATCCAGCCTCCAGGGAATGCACACCTGGGATGATGCCTTCTTCTGGGCAGATCAGGAGCATGGTTCTGAGCTTACCATCTCTGACCTTCCAGAGATCATCATGAAAAATTTCTGATGAAGAGAATGATAAAAGAAAAGAAAATTCGAAAGATTACGGTCTTTTTGTTCTTCATCCTGACTCTCTCCTTACCCCTTCTTGCTTATGTGGGACCAGGAGCAGGGTTTGCCTTTCTCTCCTCCTTTCTTGTCCTCTTTTTGACTTTTCTCTTGGCTGTCTTTTCTTTTCTCACCTGGCCTTTCCGCTTCCTTTTTCGGGTGATCAAAGGTCAAAAAGCGTACAAGAAAAGCCTTGTTAACAGGATTATAATCATCGGCCTGGATGGAATGGAGCCTTCTCTCGTCGAAAAATTCATGTCCGAGGGAAAACTCCCTCATCTGTCAAAGATAAGGAATATGGGAGCTTACGCCAGGCTCCAAACCACGACCCCGGCCATCTCTCCAGTGGCCTGGTCCTCCTTCATGACCGGCTCCAATCCTTCCAAGCATAACATTTTTGACTTCCTCAGCCGTGATCCGAGAACCTACCTCCCTGACCTGTCCTCAGCGCGAATCGGGAAGCCCAAAAAAGTCCTCTCTATCGGCAAATACAACTTCCCGCTCTCCAAGCCCGAGATCAAAGGGCTGCGCAAGAGCGTCCCCTTCTGGAAGATTTTAGGAAAAAACGGAATATTCAGCACTATCCTCAGGGTTCCCATAACTTTCCCGCCTGAAAAATTTTCCGGCCATCTTCTCTCGGGCATGTGCGCGCCCGACTTGAAAGGCAGCCAGGGAACCTTTTCCTTTTACACCTCAGATGAGGAAAAGCTGAAGAAAAAGGAAGGGGGAATGAACATCCCGGTCAGAATCGAGGAGGGCAGAATAAGAACCTATATCTCCGGCCCGGCAAACAACCTCCTCAAAAAAGAGGAAGAACTCCGGCTCCCCCTTATCGTCACCATCGACCAGGATAAAAACGGAGCGGAACTTGAAGTCTCCGGCCAAAAATTCAAGCTCAAAAAAAACACTTTCTCAGACTGGATAAAACTGACTTTCCGTCCCGGGCTGGGAGTAAAAGTCAGGGCAATCTGCCGCTTTTATATCTCTCAAATCCATCCTCACTTTGAGATGTACCTCACACCCTTGAACATCGATCCGGAGAAACCGGCTCTTCCCATCTCCCATCCTTTCATCTACTCTGTCTACCTGGCCAAGCTCAGAGGAAGCTATATCACGCTCGGCGAAGCGAATGACACCTGGGCCCTGAACGAAGGAGTGCTCAGCGAGGAGGCTTTTCTCGAGCTGACTTATTCCAACCACCAGGAATGGGAAGACATGCTCTTCAATGCCATCAACAAGACTCGAAAGGGCCTGGTCACCTGTGTCTTCGAAACAACGGACAGCATCCAGCATATGTTCTGGCGCTATCTGGACAAGGAGCATCCCGCCCTGAAAACCGGACAGGCCAAAATGAGCTCAGAAGTCATTGAAGACCTCTATCTGAAGATGGACGCGCTGGTGGGGAGAGTCCTGGATAGACTCGGCAAAAAAACCGCCTTGATCATCATGTCTGACCACGGCTTCAAATCCTTCCGGCGGGGAGTGAGCTTGAATTCCTGGTTGTATGTGAACGGCTACCTCTCCCTCAAAAAAGGGAAAAAAGAAAGCGAGGAGTGGTTCAAGGATGTGGACTGGGAGAAAACCAGGGTATACGCTCTGGGGCTCGGGGGGATTTACATCAACCAGAAAGGCAGGGAAGCCAAAGGAACAGTGAGCCCGGGTGAAGAGACACAGGTTTTGAAGAAGGAACTGCTCGGCAAGCTCAACAGCTTGAAGGATATTGAGAAGGATTCAGTGGCCATCAACAGGCTCTTCGACCGTGACGAACTCTATCCAGGCCCGTACCAAGAAAACTGTCCTGACCTGGTTGTCGGCTACAACGAGGGATACAGAGTTTCCTGGGATTCGGTCACCGGAAAAGTGAACGAGACAGTTTTTGAAGACAACATCAAGGCCTGGAGCGGGGACCACTGCATCGATCCCAGGATTGTTCCCGGAGTCTTTTTCTGCACAAGAGGAATAAACACAAAAAGCCCCTCCATCACGGACATTGCTCCTACCGTGCTTACGCTCTTCGGCGTTGATATCCCTTCTCATATGGATGGACGGACGTTGATAGAAGCCCAAGACCTTCCTTCAGGGCAGAAAGAAAAAAAGAGGAAAAAATGAAGGAAATAAATCGACGAAACTTCATCAAGCTCGGCCTGGCATCAGGAGCCCTCATGGCTCTGGGAGGCAGCTCCGAGCTTTTGACTAAAACCTATGGAAAAAGAGAGACTCAGAAGAAAGTGCTCATCCTCGGTTTAGACGGAATGGACCCTCATCTTCTCGAGGTATGGATGAAACAAGGCAAACTTCCCGCATTCCAGCGGCTCTGGAGACAGGGAGATTTCCGCCGCCTCAGGACGAGCATCCCTCCTCAGAGTCCGGTCGCCTGGTCGAATTTCGTCACCGGAATGAACCCGGGTGGCCATGCCATCTTCGACTTCGTCCATAGAGACCCGGAAACCTACTTCCCGGAATTTTCTGGCGCGGAGACACTCGAGACCCAAAAAACGATTCGAATCGGAAACCTCGTGCTTCCTCTTTCAGGAGGAGAAGTCCGGCTTTCTCGAAAAGGAAGAGCCTTCTGGCAGATACTTGAGGATTACGACATCCCGTCCACTGTCTTTAAAATGCCTGGAAACTATCCACCAGCAGCGACAAAACAGAGAACTTTATCCGGCATGGGAACCCCAGATTTAGTCGGGACTCTCAACCACTTCAATTATTACACGACAAAATTTGCAGAAATAAAGGAAGACATAGGCGGGGGCGCCATTCACGAGGTCTATGTCGCGGAGAATAAGGTCGAGACATCCCTTCCCGGTCCGATAAACACCTTCAAGAAAGACCGGCCAGAATCATCAATAGATTTCACAGTCTTCCTCGACCCGGTCAACCCGGTCGCCAAGATCTCGATTCAGGACAAGGAGTTCATTCTCAAAGAGGGAGAGTGGAGTCCATGGATAAGGATCCATTTCAGGATGATCCCTACCCAGAGCGCAATCGGCATCTGCATGTTCTACCTCAAACAAATCCGGCCTGAATTCAAGCTCTATGTCTCTCCGATCAACATCGACCCGGCCGCAGCAGCCCTTCCCATTTCCACACCCAAAAGCTACTCCGAAGAACTGGAGAAAAGATTCGGGCCATTCTTCACCAAAGGGCTCCCTGCGGATACCAAAGCTCTGGACAACAACGTTCTGGATGACGGCGAATTCCTCCAGCAGGATGATTTTATCCTTCAAGAAAGGCTGGAGATGTTTGACTATGAACTCCAAAGATTCGATTCAGGGCTTCTCTTTTACTATGTTTCCAGCACTGACCAGCGGCAGCACATGTTCTGGCGGCATATCGATAAAGACAGTCCTTTGTACGATCCCAACCAGGCGGCGAAATACGGCAGAACGATCGAAAACATCTATGTGGACATGGACAGGATGCTGGCCAAGGCTATGGACAAAATAGACAAGGACACCATCCTCATCGTCATGTCTGACCACGGCTTCTCGCCATTCCGTCGTTCGTTCAACCCGAATACATGGCTCAAGGAAAACGGCTACCATGGACTGATCAATGAGTGGCGTCAAGGGAGAGAGGATCTGTTTATGAACACCGACTGGTCCAAAACCAAAGCCTACGCCTACGGCCTGAATGGACTCTACATCAACCAAAAGGGAAGAGAAAACGAGGGCGTCGTCAACCCGGGAGCAGAGAAAGAAGCGCTTGTACGGGAGATCGCTCATAAACTGGAAAATTTCCGAGATCCTCAAACAGGAGAAAGACCTGTACTCAGAGCATTCGTCGCCAAAGATGTCTACCAGGGCGCTTATGTGGACAAGGCTCCGGACATCGTCATCGGCTATAATCAAGGATACCGAGTCTCCTGGTCCGCTCCCCTGGGAAGAATCCCCAAAGAAATTCTTGAAGACAACACAGAAAAATGGAGCGGTGACCACTGCATGGCTCCCGAAATCATTCCCGGGATTCTCCTTGTCAATCAGGAAATAAAAGCCGAGTCACCAGCCCTTTATGACTTGACACCGACGATCCTTCAGGTTTTCGGCATAGAAAAACCCAAGGAGATGATCGGCAAACCCATATTTTAATGCGCAGGAGAAAGAAATGGGAAAAGCCAAAATAAAACTGGCTAAGGAGCTAATGGAGAAAGTGAAAAAGTACGCTAAGATGGCGGGCTACTCTTCGGCTGAAGAATTCATCACCCACT
>JAOUKO010000206.1 GCA_029882525.1 Candidatus Aminicenantota bacterium
TCTTACAAGGAGATTATCGTGGACCGGGTGGGAGGCTCTGTGGACGTTGACGGCCCGTCTTGTCCTGTCTCAGTCAGCGATGTGAAGGGAAACGCGATCATCGTTTCCTCTTACAAGGACATCATCGTGGAACGAGTGGACGGAGGGCTGGAAGTTCGCGCCCATTCGGCGCCAGTAATGGCCAGTGTTATCGGGAAGGATATCACCATTCGCTCCTCTTATAATCCCATCCAGATCAAGCAGGTTGGCGGGAAGGTGAATGTCGACGGAGGTTCCTGCAGCGTGACAGCCGAAGACATTGCCGGGGATGTGAATATAGTCAATTCATACAAATACGTGGTGCTGAAGCGGACCTCTGGTTCGATAATAGTCCAGGGAAGCAGCAGCCCGATCGAGGTCACTCAAATCAGGAATCTGCCGAAAGATGGAAAAGTCGAGCTTATCACTACCTATAAACCGATCCTGCTCCATCTGCCGAGGAACGCGGATGCGGTTATTTCAGCCTATTCCCGGTACGGCAAGATCAGTTCGGATTTTCCTGTTTATCTTGACCAAGGGGATGACAAGAAGATCCGGATTGAGCTGGGCGAAGGGAAAACCACTGTCCAGTTGAAAACAAGCGCCAACATCACCATAAAGAAGGATTGATACGCTTTTTCCTGCGAACATGACTGGATTTTTCGGCTAATAAGGATGAAATCCCCTCAGAAGTGACCATCCACATCGAACCCCAACAGGAATAAAATCTTGGGCATCCCTAGGTCCATGCCTATGCCTTGACCCTGTTGTCTCGAGTGTGATAATTCTAACCCATAAACTGTACAAACAAGCCCCATAAAAACATTTCTATTGGAGGCAGCATGAAAAAAATTTTTGTATGTTTCTTTTGTTTCTTTTGCCTTTTGTCATGGGTCTGCTTGAGTTCTGTCCCTGCCCAGGACAAAGCGAAGCCTGATTATTCCCAAGCTTTCCGCCTGATTGACATCTGGCTAGAGGCCCAGCGCGACTACGACCACCTGCCCGGTATGTCCGCGGCCATAGTCGGAGACCAGGACGTCATCTGGGTCAAAGGGTATGGGATGGCAGATTTTGAAAAAAATGTCAGCACAGTCCCCAGCACCATCTACAGCATCTGCTCGATCTCCAAACTGTTCACTGCTGTGGCCATCATGCAGCTCCGCGATGCGGCAAAGCTCCGGCTGGACGACCGCATCGAGGATGTTCTGCCTTGGTATAACCTCCAGCAGCAGTGGGAAGACTCAGGTCCCATGACCATAAGATCACTCCTTACCCACTCTTCCGGCCTTCCCCGCGAATCGGATTATCCCTACTGGACCGGACCCGATTTTCCCTTTCCCACCCAGGAACAGGTCAAAGCCAAGCTGGGCAGTCAGAAAACCCTCTACCCGGCCTCCACTTATTTTCAGTACAGCAATCTCGGGTTGACTCTTCTGGGTGAAATCGTGGCCCAGGTTTCAGGCGTTCCGTTTGATCAGTACATCCAGGAAAATATACTCAATCCCTTGCGGATGGCCGACACACGCACGAAGATGCCCGAATCTCTCTGGAGGGGAAAGCTCTCCACGGGCTACAGCGCCCTCAAGCGAGACGGAACCCGTGACATGCTGAAGCTTTTCCAGGCCAGAGGTATCACTCCGGCCGCAGGTTTCTCCTCCACTGTCCTCGACCTGGCCCGTTTTGCATCCTGGCAGTTCCGCCTGCTTGAAAAAGGAGGGGAAGAAATCCTCAAGGCCTCCACCCTCAGGGAGATGCACCGTGTGCACTGGGTGGACCCTGACTGGGAGACGACCTGGGGGCTGGGCTTTAGCGTCTACGAGGTGGATGGGAAAACCATGGTTGGGCACGGCGGATCCTGCCCAGGCTACCGGAGCACTCTGGATATCGACCCCCTCAAGAAACAGGCCTTTATTGTCATGATCAACGCCCAGGGAGTCAATCCGGGAAAATATACAAGGGGGATGAGAGAGATCTTGAAAAAGGCCGAAGGCAAGGAAAAAGAGGAAATAGTGGAGGGAGTCAACCTGGAAGACTATGCCGGCTATTACGATGAACAGCCCTGGTGGGGGGAGTCGGCTGTCATCCCCTGGCAAGGCAAGCTGGCCGTCCTGGGGCTGCCCGCTGAAAATCCCGCCCAGAGTCTGACCCTGTTGAAGAACATCCAAGGAGACACCTTCCGCCGGGTGAGAAAGGACGAAACCCTGGGCGAGGAGGTGGTATTCGAAAGGGACGAAAGCGGGAAAGTGGTCCGGATGTGGCAGCACAGCAACTACACCAACAAAATTAGATAAAGACAATTCCTCAGCCCCCTTCAGGATAAAATGACATTTGAAAGCTGATCTTCTCTTCTTCTGGGCGTATTCATATTGTATGAATATCGCTCATCGCTTTCGTTCCCTTTCCTAAAGGTTACACCTGACCGTTACAGAGGACAGAACACTGTCCAGAACACATTTTTCCCCTGGAATGATTTGGCACACAGATTGCAGATATTGTGGCGAAGTGCTGAATCAGAGAATTTTTCATATTCAAGAAATAATCGGGAAGGTGCAGATAATCTTTGAAGAGGAGGAAAGAAAACATGAAAAGAATTAAATTGATGGCATATTTTGTTTTCATCATCCTATTTGCTGCATCCGCAGCTTATGCCAGGGAGCCGTTTCAAGCCAGCGCTAATTTCAGCCTCGGGTTCCCCCAGAACGGATTCAGGGATAATGTGGATCAGGTCGGATACAGCGGTGTCGGGCACTTCGCCTACAATTTCCGCAACTCTCCTTTTCTCTTGGGGATATCTCTTGGTATCCTGGTCTATGGGAGTGAGACTCGGGAAGAGCCATTCGGTCCGACGATTCCGGATGTCATGGTGGATGTGGTGACCCGGAATAACATCTTTCTGTGTCATTTTCTATTCCGTGTCCAGCCGCCTAAAGGAACGCTCCGTCCTTATCTGGACGGATTGATCGGGTTTAATTATTTATTCACGGATACAAGTGTTAAAAGCCAGAGGTTTGATGAAAATAATCCTATAGCCAGCTCAAATATATACAATGATATTGCTTTTAGCTATGGAGCAGGGGGCGGCATGATGATTCAGGTGTTCTCAAAAAAAAAGGACAGCAGAAAAGGATCCTTTGCCGTGTACATCGATATGGCTGTTCGCTATCTAAAAGGGGGAAGGGCTGAATACCTGAAGGAGGGCTCGATCCGTATCGAAGGCGACCAGGTCTTGTATGATGTCAGCCGGTCGACCACCGACCTTATCACCGGCTATATCGGAGTATCTTTTTCGTTTTAGTAAAAAACTGACCTTCTGTTTATGTTCAGATATTAGCTGACACTATAAACTCGCAATGACACTATAAAAATTTTACGAATTATTGAGACAATAACTATCTCATTTTTACTTTTTTTACAAAATTTATCTTGACAAGATGAGCTTCATTTTTTAAATCCTTAGGTTTCGACATCCTCAACATGATTCCTTTGTCGACGCTTTTATGAAAAGCTTGAATTTTGATAAATTAGAGGAATAAAAGAGATAAAAGCTTATAGGCAGGCGATTGTGGAAAAAACAACAGGAGGTAGACATGAACGTCGTCGGTATTGACTGCGGGGCCAAGTTTGTGAAAGCTCTGGTCCTGGAGGGAGATAAGGTCAAAGCCAAAAGCTCGGTCCTCAGTGGCTTTGACCAGAAGGCCGCAGCAGAGGAAGCCCTGGACAAAGCTTTAAAAGCAGCCGGCCTGAAAAAGGAAGATATCGCCCATATCACAGCCACCGGAGCCGGGAAAGAGGAGGCCACGTTTGCCAGGAGCACGATCACCGAGGTCGGGGCGGACGCCAAGGCTGTGAATTTTCTTTTCCCTTCTGTCCGGACCGTTATCGATGTCGGTGCCGAAGAGGGGAGGGCGATAAAGATCAACGAAGCCGGGAAGGTCGTAGATTTTGCCATCAACGAGAAATGCGCTGCCGGGGCCGGGACGTTCACTGAAACCATGGCCCGTGCTCTTGAGGTCAGGCTGGAAGAGATGGGCCCGATGTCCTTGAAATCGCAGAAGTCCGTTCCGATGAACGCCCAGTGCGCTGTGTTTGCCGAGTCAGAAGTGATCAGCCTCATCCATGCCAAGCATGCCAAGAAGGATATCGTCCGGGCCGTTCATGACGCGATTGCTGACCGGATCGCCTCCATGACCCGGGAAGATCGGGATCGAGAAAGATGTGGCCCTGGTCGGCGGAGTGGCCCGGAATGTCGGGTTCGTGGATTCTCTGAAGAGGGACTTGAAGCAGGAGCTGATCATTCCTGAGGATCCGGAATACTCTTGCGCTCTGGGCACGGCTTTTGCGGCTCAGGAAAAGGCAAAAAGAGGCTAAAGTGGAAAAAGAATATTGGCGCTGGCCTGAATCCAGATGGTCGTCCTCTGACCTCGACTGGAAGGACGGGGATATCATATCAGCCGGAGTCGACGTGGGCTCTGTCAGCTCGCAGGCTGTTGTCCTCGTGGACGGCGAGCTCTTCTGCTACAGCAACTACCGCACCGGCTCAGACAGCCCGGAAAGCGCTCAAAAGGTCATGGATAAGGCTCTGGAAGGGACCGGCTTGACGCTGGATAAGATCCATTACACAGTCGGGACAGGCTACGGAAGAGTCAACGTTCCCTTTGCCAAGCGGGCGATCACCGAAATCGCCTGCCATGCCCGCGGAGCCAATTTCATGTACGGGCCCACAGTGCGGACCATCCTGGATATGAGTGGCCAGGACTGCAAGGCCATCCACTGTGATGATAAAGGCAAGGTCACCAACTTCCTGATGAACGATAAATGCGCGGCTGGAACAGGCCGGGGCATGGAGGTTTTCGCCGACCTTCTTTCCGTCCCTATCGAAGACATGGGACGGCTCTCCTTTGAGGTCGACGAGGAACCGGAAGCGGTCAGTTCCACCTGTGTCATTTTTGCCAAGTCGGAAGCAGTGGGGCTGCTGCGCAAAGGCTGGCCCAAGGAAAAGGTCCTGGCAGCCTACTCTTCAGCCATGGCCCACCGGGTGGTGGAGCTTCTGGAGCGGATAAAAGTGGAGAAGGATTTCGCCGTCACCGGAGGCATCGCCAAGAACGAGGGAGTGGTGAAAAGGATCGAGACGGAATTGAAGATCAAGGCGCTTGAGCCCAAGCATGACACTCAGATCGCAGGGGCCCTTGGCGCAGCGCTCTTTGCCAAGGCTCTGGTCGAGAAAGAAAAAGGTCTGAGATAAAATGCTTGCCCATTACGGTTACAAAGACGG
>JAOUKO010000207.1 GCA_029882525.1 Candidatus Aminicenantota bacterium
ATTATGGAGATGATATATGTTAAAGCGCCGGTTCTCCTCCATCCAAGCCAAAATCCTTCCCTCCTTCATGGGCTTCGGCTGGAGAGGAACCGGCGCTGCGCTTCTGCATTGGTCGGGTGTTTTCCTCATCTCGGGAATGGAAAATACTTACGTTAAATTTTTTTCACTTTAAAAAGAGATATCCATTGGATATAATAACTCTTTCAAATCCTGCATCTTAATCATGAAAAACCGCGCAGGAAGAAGTCCTTAATTTTTATTATATAGTCGCCAACGGTTAAAGTTTCTATTATTGAAAGGCTTTCATGATGAAGGAAGACATAAAGAACAGCAGTGCTGTTGCCGCCATCCAACGGATCAAGGATGCTGAAGAGGATGCCCGGAAGATCGTTAGAGAAGCACGGGAGAAGACAGCCGTGAGAATCATTCAGGATGCCCATGATGAAGCGAAAAAGATCAAGGAACGACATCTGGCCCAGGCTAGGAAGAAGGCCGAGGAACAGAAGAAGGTCATGATCCAGAAGGCGAAAAAAGAGGCAGAGGATATAAGAAAAAACGCTGAGGAGAAGATTGATTCTATAAAGAAAAAAGCGGCAAAGACCATGTCCCAAGCCATAGACAAGGTTTCAGAAAGGATAAAACAGTTCATGGAGAAAGGAGAGCTCTAGCCCGTGTCTATCGCTCAAGTCCAGAAGGTTCAGGTTGTTGCTCATTCGGGGGTGAAGATGGAAGTCCTTTCCGCTCTTCAAGAGGAGGGCCTTGTTCAGGTGGAAAGGACAGATTTTGAGGAGCTGGGTCTCAACTCTTCTTCTGTTGATGTTTATCAACTGGAGCACAACCTTTACCGTTTATCTCATGCTCTAGATTATCTCTCCCGCTGGGATGAGACGGGATTTGCCAAAAAACTCTTTGCCCAGAAGCCTCAGATGAAGCGCGAGAAAAAAGATGAGGCTCTTTGGTTTGATTATCTTTCCGTCTTGAATGAGGTAGAAAAGATCGAAACGAAAAAGAATGAGCTCCTTTCGGAGCTCAAGTTCCTGAAGAAAGAAATGGAATTTTTGGATCCTTTTAAAGGTTTAGAACTTCCTCTGGGATTATTGAAACCCACGGAAACGACGGAAGTCCTCATCGGGTCGCTGCTTGTCTCCCGGTACGAGGACTTACAGAAGATATCCGGTGAAGAAGGCCTCTGGTATGAAGTGGTCAGCAGAGACAAGAGAAGATTTTATCTTCTGCTTGTTTATCATAAACAGGAAAGAGAGCGCATTGAACAGATACTCAGAGAATTGCATTTTGCCCCTTTTTATTTCACGGAACCAGTGCAGATCACAGAGCCTCTTTTGAGCAAAACGGAGGAGCAGGATAGAGTCAAAGATGTCATGAGGAAAATCGATGAAGAGATGCAGGTCAAGAGAGAAATGCTTGAAGAACTGGAGAAAGAAGAGAAGAAGCTGTTCGAGCATCGGGAACAGCTCATGCGCGTCCATGATGTCCTTCTGAATGAGAAAGAGAGGATCTTCTGCACGAGTCTTCTGGGAGAGACGGAGCGCGTCGTTTACCTGGAAGGCTGGGTTTGCTCTTCAGATGTCAAAGAACTCAAATCCAAACTCCAGCCTTATTCGGAGGTGACAGAGCTTTATTTTCGTGACCCTCTTCCTGAGGAAGACCCTCCTGTCATCCTGGAAAACCCGAAGCCGGGAAAGCCCTTTGAGCTTATCACCAAACTCTACGGACTTCCCCAGCGTGGCTCTTTCGACCCCACTCTCCTTCTGGCTCCATTTTTTTTCCTTTTTGTGGGCCTGTGTGTTAGTGAGGCAGGCTACGGTCTGCTGGTGGCTCTGTTGAGCTTTCTCTTCATAAAGTTCGCCAAACCCAGAGGAGGGCTGCTCCAGTTCTTGAAGCTGCTTATGCTCTTAGGAATATCCACTGTTATTCTGGGGACGCTGGTGGGAGGCTGGTTCGGCTTCCCTGTCCGGCCGCTGATGATCTTGGACCCTCTTCAGAATCCTTTATCGTTTTTATACCTTGCCCTTGCCCTGGGCTTCATTCAGGTCTGGTTTGGAACCCTGCTGAGCATGGTCAACAGCTTGAAAAACAGGAGCTATCTCCAGGCCCTGTTTGTCCAGGGAGGATGGCTGTTGCTGCTTCCCTCCCTTGTTCTCTATCTGGCGAAGAGAGGATCCATCTGGGGTATCCTTTCCCTTGCGGGAGCAGCCGGGATCGTTCTATTCGCTTCCCCCAGCCGCAATCCTTTTGCCCGGTTTTTCGGGGGATTGTACAGTCTGTATGACATCTCGCGTTATCTGGCCGATGTCCTATCCTATTCGCGGCTTCTGGCTTTGGGGCTGGCCACCACGGTCATTGCCATGGTGGTGAACAACCTCTGCCAGGAAGCTCTCGGTATTCCCTGGGTTGGCTGGCTGATCGCCGCTTTGATCTTTGTCGGCGGCCATCTGTTCAATTTGGGAATCAGCTTTTTGGGCGGGTTCGTCCATTCCATGCGTCTTCAATTCGTCGAGTTTTTCAGCAAGTTCTTCAAGTCAGGGGGCAGCCCGTTCAAGCCTTTTGAGCTGAAAAGCAAATTCGTTGAATTTATCTGAATAAACATGTCTGATGAGAATATAAGGAGGTGGAAGAAATGGCGCTAGGCTTTACGCTGGCTGTTTTTGGAGGAGCTCTGGCCGTTGTTCTGGGAGGGATCGGTTCAGCCATCGGTGTCGGGCTTGCCGGCCAGGCTTCCAGTGGAGTTATGAGTGAAGACCCGGGGAAGTTCGGAAGCCTTCTGCTGCTGGTGGCCCTTCCCGGCACTCAGGGAATTTACGGATTCTTGAGCGCTTTCTTGGTCATGCTCAAGCTGGGTCTTGTCGGGGAAGCCTTGAAATCCGTATCCGTTTACCAGGGATGGCAAATTCTTATTGCCTGCTTTCCCGTGGCTTTTGCGGGACTTGTTTCCGGGATTCATCAGGGAAAGGTGTGTGCTTCTGGTGTCTACATGGTCGCCAAGCAGCCTAAAGACCTGATGAAACCGGTGATCATGGCTGCTCTGGTTGAAACCTATGCCGTCCTGGGATTACTCATCACCATCCTCCTCTTGAGCGGGATACAGCTTTAAAGCAGGGAGACCATGAGCTTAGAGCAAATCCTGAAGAGAATCGTCGATGATGCTCAAGCGGAGGCGGACGTAATCGTGCAAGAAAGCCAGGAGAAAGCGGCTGAGATAAAGGCAAAGGCAGAGCAGGAGGCTTCAGGATTGGCAGAAGCCCTGGTCAAAGAAGTAAAGAGTCAGGGCGACCTGGAAACGAGCCGTATCGTCACTCAGGCCCGGCTGGAGGTCAAAATCCGCATCCTTTCCCAAAAGAAAGAGCTCATCCAGGAAGTCCTGGATAAGGCCTTTCAGAAGGAAGGCCTTCAAAAGAAAGGGCTGAAGAGGAAAATAATCACCAAAAAGGGAGAGATAGAGGAGCCCGTTGAAGAGGAAAGGTTGAAGGAAGAGCTCCTCTCCAAGCTGGAAAATGAGATTGCTGAGGTTTTAGGAATATGAAAAGGCCTTCCCGTCTCAGCTATGCCTATGCGGTCGGCCGAGTCCGTGCCCTCGAGAAAGATTTAGTCGATAAGGCTGTTTTTCGAGAGGCCTTGGGAGAGAGAGATTTTGCGAATGCCTTGAAGCTCATCTTTGACGCAGGCAATTTTTCAGAAGAACTGATTCAGATCAAGGATTCGACCGAACTGGATGCATTCCTTGAGAAAGAGGAAGAGGAGATCGATCGTTTGTTGAGCGAGATCCTCCTAGATGAGGAGCTGATGAGGATCTACCGCAGAGGCGACAGCCCGGAAGAAGCGCTGGCCGTTGCTGAGCGTTCCGGGTATCCCTTTGTCCAAGATTATGTTCGCCACAGGATTGACTTGGGCAACATAAAGATTTTTTTCAGGGCCAAATATTTAGGTCTCCCCGAAGACAGGTTGGAGGTCCTCGTCCTGAGAGGAGGATTTGTCGGCGAAGAACTTTTCCTCAGGAACTACGGCCTCTCTTTGGCTGAGGTCGGGGAGAAGCTGCAGGCTTCTCCTTATAAAGATCTCTGGACGAGGGCGGCTGATGCCCTGGGAGAACGTGAGACATTCGTGGAGCTGGAGCGCGGCATCGAAGATTTCTTGATGACCTATTTGAAAAAGGCCAAGTACATAGTCTTTGGACCTGAGCCGGTCTTTGCTTACGGGCTGGCCAAGAAAAGAGAGCTGAGCCTGGTGCGGCTCATCGGCATCGGGAAATTCAACCAGATCCCTGATGAGCTCCTGAAGGAAAGGATTAGCGAGACCTATGTATGAAAAAGTCGCGGTTATCGGAGAAGCGGATATTGTCTTCCCGTTAAGAGCGCTGGGAATAAAGGTTTTCTCGCCAAAGAACGTGGAAGAGGCAAGGAAGATGATCAAAGAGATCGAGGAAAGAAAATTTGCGCTCTGCTTTGTCCAGGAAAGCCTGTTTGAGTCCTTGAGAGAAGAGAGGGAAGCTTTGAGAGATAAATTCTGTCCTGTGGTGGTTGGGTTTTCGGATCACAGGAAAATAACGGATCATCTTGCCAGAGCGATGAAGGAGCTTGCTGTCAAGGCCACTGGTTCGGATTCTGTGGTTAAAAAAAGAGGAGAAAATGAAACAAGGTGAGATCATACGCGTCGCGGGCCCGCTGGTGGTCGCCTCGGGCTGCACAGGGGCCAAGATGTACGACATGGTGAAGATTGGAGAACTGGGCCTCATCGGTGAGATCATCGAGCTCAGGGAGGACCTGGCTTTTATCCAGGTTTACGAGGACACGACAGGGATCGGTCCGGGCGAGCCGGTCTTGCTGACCGGAAAGCCGTTGAGTGTGGAATTGGGCCCGGGTCTGATAAGCTCCATATATGATGGGATCCAGAGGCCCCTGGATATCATCAGGGCCAAGGAAGGGGATTTCATTACCCGGGGTATCGAGCTGCCTCCCCTGGACCGGGAGAAAAAATGGGAATTCGTTCCGCTTGCCGCTAAAGGTCAGGGCGTTCAGGAAGGGGATTTTCTGGGAGAAGTCCAGGAGACGCCGCTCCTCAAGCATAAAATCATGGTGCCCGTAGGCTCGGCCGGCAAAGTCATGGAGATCAAGAAAGGAAAGTTCCAGGTCGAGGAGGTCATTGCCCGAATCCAGACAAAAGAGGGAGTGAAGGACATCCAGATGTTCCAGACCTGGTCAATCCGCAGGAACAGAAAGGTTTACGAGCGTCTCAAGCCTGACGAGCCGTTGACCACAGGACAGCGGGTCCT
>JAOUKO010000208.1 GCA_029882525.1 Candidatus Aminicenantota bacterium
GTTTGAAACAGGCGCACCAGCCTCAGCCGCGGCGAACACGTTGGTCTGAGTGACCATGTAAGCGATCTGGTATCCTCCCCAGGAATGTCCCTGGATGCCGATGGCTTTGGAATCGATGTAGCCTTCATTGATGAGCATCTGTATTCCGGGCAGCACACATTTCAGGGCATCTTTTCCGGGATAACCTGTCCCGTACTCAATATCCGGCATCCACATCACATAACCGTTGCTGACATAATAGGAGAAATTAACAGAAGTTCCAGGGGAAGGAGAGCGGAAGGAATGATGCATCTGATGGAGGGTCTCATAGATATAAACCATCAAGGGATATTTCTTTTTCGGGTCGAAGTTATCCGGCTTGATCAGGATGCCTTTCAAAGGCTTACCGTCTGAGCTGTGGAAATCGCGAAGCTCGGCTTTTCCCCAGAGAAATGATTCCATCTGTTTGCCGAGGTCAGTGATTTTTTGCAGGCTCTTGAAATCCATATCGCTTAGCCAGTAGTCCGGGTATTCATCAAAGCTGGAGCGGTAAAATATCAAAAGGTCAGCTTTTTCTGCCTTGGTGGGATAACCGAACATCTTATCTGCCATGATCAACTTCTCAGGAGGTTTTTTGCCGTTGACCTGGTCCCGGAAAAATCCTCGGGCCATGGTTTCTTCATTCGTTGTCCGCAGGAGCATGTCTTTTTTGGGGTTGATTGTCCTTTCTTCCCGGTCGAGCCTGACGTAACGAAAAGAGAGGTCATTCTTACGGCCGTAGCCTTCGGTGATCATGCGGGCATCAGACCCGTCTGGCTTGATCTCCCAGATATCATAGCGGTCGTAGACCAGGATAGACGCGTCTCCGTCTGTCCAGCCGGCAATCCCGTAACCGTAAGGCGGTTGAGGAGTGTCCCAATCTTCGCTGTCGAAACGAACACCCAGAGAGGATGTGATATTCTTGGTTGTTTTTTTTGCTATATCATAGACGTACCAGTCTTTGTCATGGAACCAGTAAACATATTTTCCGTTTGGCGAGAGGCTGGCTCCTCTAAAAAGATTCTTTATCACCGGGGTGCGCCTGCCGTTTTTGGGGTCGATCACGTATATGTCGTAGTAAGAACCATCATAGGAGACCATCTTCGTGTAGGGCCAGATGTTCTCGGCAAAAGCGATTTTCCCGTCTCTTGAGAGCTGGACATCGGGAATCTCCTCATCCGCCAGCTTGACTAAGGTTTTGGAATCGAAATGATAAACCGATTCCCAGGTGTTCTCCCGGACCTGCTTGGCCATCTGTTTCTGCTGGGGCTGAGGATAGGGGTCGTTCCAGTGCCAGAGGTCGAACTTGGGTTTTTCTTCTTCCTCTTCCTCCTCCCCTTCTTCTTTCTTTTCTTTCTGTTCCGGTATCTCCTTGATCCCGAACATCATCACTTTTCCATCCTCGCTGAAAGAGATATCGGATTTGTCGCTGACCGCCACTCCTTTGGGGAAGCCCGGAGTGGAGGTGTGAGAAATCCATAATGAGGCTGCATCCTCTCCGACTTTCCAGCCGTAGAGATTAAGGGTCGATTCCTCGGCTTCGTAATCATCTCTGTCCGTGAGAAAAGCCAACTTTGTTTCTTCTTTGTCCATTGCCCACTTGGTGTAATTGCCTTTTCCGGTCAACAGAGGCTTACTGGGGCTTTTTCCGGGCTGGAGGCAGTATATCCCATCAGTTTCCGGTTTTTCTTTGCTGGAGACCGTATAAAGAAGATATTTGCCGTTTTCAGTGAAAAGATATTCCATCACATCTATGAATTCGGTTTCACTGCCGTCCCTTAGGGAGCGCAGAACAAAAGGAGTCCCGTATTTCTTCTCCTTCTCTTTTTTCTTCTCTTTCTCCTCTTCCTCGGCCTTTTTCTCCTCCTTTTTCTCTACTTCTTTTTTCTCTACAGCTTTTTCCTCTTCCTCTTTCTTCTCCATCTCTTCTTCTTTCTTTTCTTCTTTTGGCGGGGCTTCCTTGAGATAGGCTACCCAGCCACCGGCTTTTTCAGGGAGCTTGAAGCTTTTTATGCGTTCAACAACGGTTACGCTGCCGTCAGAGAGAGCCATGATCCCGAGTTTTTTCTTGGGCTTCTCGTCTTCCTTCTTTTTTTCCTTTTTGGCTTTTTTCACTTCCTCCTGGGAAGGAGAGATCAGGAAGACAACATGGGATGAGTCGTAGCTGAATTGGGGGTTCGCGGCCCTCTCTGAATCAGTCCCTTCTCCAGTGTAGCCGATGGTATGGCGGTACTCTTTGCCTGTCTTCAGGTTTTTAACGAAAATATCCGCTTCTCCATCCTGAGGAGTTTCAAGATAGAGAAACCAGAGGCCGTCGACTGAGATCGCAGGATTCCCGATGGACTTCCAGGAATCGTAGTCGTCATGGGTTAAGGGGCGTTTAGCCGTATCTGCGGCAGCAGTGGAAATTCCTGGCGCAAAAAAGACCAATACCAGAATGAGTAACAATCCTAGAAATCTTGATTTTTTATACATAATGCCTCCTTTCTGAAAAAATTGGGGACAGTCCCCAATTATCACCAAAAAAGGGGCCAGGCCCCTTTTCTGCAGCAGGACCATTCCTTTTTTACTTTAAGGCTGGATTCTTCGGGTTGATGGGATTGAAAGTGGACTAAACAGCTGTGCTCGAATCGGCTGGCGCTCTTCGATTCCCTGTCGCTCATAGTAGTCGCAACGAAAAAGCTTATAGCAAAGGGAGTTGTAGGTCAAGGAATGTCAGTTCCAAACGTAAACATTCTATCCCCATATCTACGAATGTTCTTGTGATTTTAAAGCCAGCCTTTTGATAGGCCCTTGTTGCCCGTGGGTTTTTTTGGATAACATCAATCCAGCACTTCTGGATATTCATCACAAGAAAGAGATATTTGGACATTGTCTGAAGAGCATCTGTCCCGAATCCCTTATTTTTGTGCCTGTCGTCAGCGATGATAATGTCCAGCTCAACAGAATTATCTCTTCTGTCGATTTCATTGTAGTTGACCTGACCGATGGCTTTATTGTCAACGAGGATCACGAAACATCTTCCTTTTTCTGGCGCACTTCCGTCAAAATAATGACTTTTCCAATCTTTCAAAAACTCTGTATAGGTCGGAATCTCATCACCCTGGAGTTCTCCGTACCAGTAAGGCGTTGAGTCAGATTGAGTCGCCCATTGAAAGAACAGAGGAATTTCCTTGACGGTCATTGGCCGCAACATGACTTTTTGGCCGTGTATGATCATCTTCTTTTCAAAATATGTCTTCTGATTTAGCGATCACGATACGGCTGTTCCCAAGCGGGATGTTATGTCTTTCGACTGTATGCAGCCCGTGTGACCTGATGATCCCTTGCAATCCCCCATTTTTAAGGAATTGTCTGTTGTTTTTGTAGTGCTCACCTCCTGCCGTTCGTTCGATCAGCCAGGTAAACGCACTTCCCAATCCAGACAGCCGATTCCAGGGATTCTCAAAATCGAGAAAGACTATTTTTCCTTCAGGAGTTAAAAGCCTTTTTGCTTCTTGTATGATTTTTATCCGCATTTCTGGATTCTTATCATGCAGAGAATAAGAAATGATAACTGCCTTAAAGCTTTCGTTCCGGAAAGGAATGTGGGCTGCATCTGCGCAGACAAATGTGATTTGAGGATATTTTGAGGAGGCATATTTGAGCATCTTAAGATCAAGATCGAGGCCGATGGTCCCCTGCCTGCGTTTTTCGAGCAACTGGCACTGCTTCCCTGTTCCGCAGCAGATATCGAGTGCGGGGAAGAGGTTATTCTGGGCGATGAATCGGGCAATTCTCTCCTTGGTCCTGTTTAATAAAATTTCTATGAAAAGGTCGTAAAATATCCCTCTAAGAATAATTTTTCTCAACGGCTCATCCTGCTATCAAAGAAGGTTTTTATTTCATCATTGAAACAAATGTCAGATGTTGAGATGCGACCTCAATCTTAATTAATAAATTATCAAATTCAGGATGAGGATGATCCTTCATCGTGGATTTCATATTTAGCTACTGAAATCAGCTCATCCTCTCCTATTTCGATGACATAAAGGAAATCCTTATACACAGCCATTGGTGCATAGAGATGGTCATTTCTCTTTATATTCCGGAGCGGCAGATAAAAATTATCAAGGTATTTTCCCTCTCGATTAAAAACATCGACAAGGATACCTTTCTCCTTATCAACGGTCGAGGTTATGACCCAGAGATTGTTCTTATGGATAGCTAGTCTGTAAATGTCATTGTGGAATTTTGGCATCAGGAGTGGTATCTTGCTCTCTTTTAATGGGATACGTTTTACACGGTCATATTTTCTCCTGAAACTTCTGATGACTTCGATTTTTTCTAAATCCAGCAGTTTTACCAGATATTCGGGTGTATGAAAGAGATAAACATAGCGTTGGTCTTCATCAACTCTTTGGAAGCGACTAATTGAAGCACTAGAAATGCCTCTTCCCCAAACATTGATGGAAACTGTAACTGGGAAAATGTAGGGAGTTGGAGTTATTTCTCTTTCATCGCTCGCCACAACCAACCTTAGATTTTCCTCTCTTATTTCACTTATTTTTTTCCCTAAGCTTTTTCTTTCGTACTGAGTAAGGAAATATTTACCGTTATAATACCCTACGACAGTAGAAAACTTCCATTCAGGTCTGATATCTTCAATTAAATTTCCTCGCATATCCAATCTGATAATCTTATACATATTTGATGAAGCAAGGATAATATTATCTTCCCTAACAATGATTTCGGTAAGGTTTTGATTCAGTTCTCCAGGCCCTTCACCTTTTTTATAGAAATTTTTTACAAATTTACCGTTGGCATCAAATTTGTAAATCTTGTTGGGTTCATGAATAAAAAAGGAGCCATCCCTCGCGACTACTATATCCCACGGGCCTGAGAAATAGAATTTTCCTTCTTCATCTTTCACACGAATCACTTCCTTCAACTGAATCACGCGGCCTGCATTTTTGTTGAGGGGTTTTTCCGGGTTTTCAATGATAGCCTTTTCTTGGGAGGCGAATACTGTGGCCCAGAAAATGAACAGGACAAATATGGTTATATGCCAAAATAGGCTATGTTTTTCCTTCATTTTTGGATTTTGAATTTGGTTTCTTCTCCCCTACTTTGTCACTTGGCAATTAAGTCTTTGGTGAATTCGGAAAGTTTACCGCGGATTTCCCAGATGCGAAGCTTCATGTCTTCACTATGCCCCAGGAGCTCATCCATCTCCTCGCAGGACATGGGTCACGGATATGTCATGGGC
>JAOUKO010000209.1 GCA_029882525.1 Candidatus Aminicenantota bacterium
CGGTCTCTCCTCTCAGGATTCCTTCCTGCCCCCAAAGAGGTCTATCCGCACTCTGCAGTACCCGGATTTCTCCGAGCAGGATTTGCTGTCCTGCTCTGGCGCGGGAGATTGCGTTTTCGGCGGCTCACCTTCCCTGGCTCTGAATTACGTCATGAACACCGGCGTGGTGACCGAGGACTGTTTCCCGTATACGGCTCAGGATGACCCGTGTAATCTCTGTGTTGACTACCTGGATAAGCTGTCCACGATCACGGGCTGGGGCTGGGTGACCCAGCTGACTGCGGACGAGAATGCGATCAAGCTCGCGCTTCAAAGCGGCCCGTTGATAGCCTATATGGATGTTTACCCGGATTTTTCTTCCTATAATAGTGGCATCTATGAGCCCATTCCGAACCAGCAGGATCCAGGCGGCCACGGCATTGTTCTCCTCGGCTATTATGATGACGGTGTGGACAGATACTGGATCTGCAAGAATTCCTGGGGGACGGACTGGGGAGAAGACGGATACTTCAATATAAAAATGGGCGTCTGCGATATCGGCACATGGGTAATGAAGCTATGGGGAGTTACGATCAACAACCAGCCTCCGGTCCTCGGAGATGTCAGCCTGAGCATTGCCGGCCAGACGTTCCGGGAAGGCAAGGAGATTCGGATTCAGCTTCAGGGTACCGACCCGGACAGCGGTTCTTTGATTTACAGCGTAACTCCTTTTCCCAGAGGAGCGGCCGTTAACGCGAGCACAGGAGAATTCACCTGGACACCCAGCTACACTCAGGCGGGCGTGTACACCCTCAGGTTTTCTGTATCCGACGGCATGCTCGAGGATTTCGAGGTCGTGACCGTCACGGTTGTCAACGTCAAGAAGACCAAAGCCAGGTTCTGAAAGGGGGATGGCGATGAGATCATTAAAAGTCATAGGCATTGTATTTGGCGTGGTCTTGATTGCAAGCGCGGCCTTTAGCGACTCTCGGTTCAGCGTCTTCGGAAAGGTCAATTTTATCGCTGCTACAGGGTTGGAATCTGATTATGAGGTCGGAGTGAATGAATTCCCATTCGTGTCTGCCTATCAAAATTTAGGAATCGGGTTCGGTTTGACGTTCGGAAAGACTCTCTTTGCCGGCATCGAAGGGCACTACAACCTCAGCGGAAAAGTGACTCTCACAGGACCCCCGGTCGACCCTGATACAGTAGAGGTCGATACCTACAGATACGCTTCCGGTCTCTTCATCTTCGGATGCAACCTTGTGAATAACCGGAGAGTGAGGCTGTACCTGAACGGAGGAGCAGGCGTCCGTTATAATTTGGAGGATGAGATAAAAAGCTATGTGTCCGAGAACGGTGAGTTGACGGAGGTCGACCCCCCTGATAAGAGGTCCATCCTCGAAGGGTTCGGAGGAGCAGGCCTGGAAGTATACCTGTCCAGAAATTCGGGCGTTCTGCTCAGCGGGCGCTACTTATACGTTGCGCTCGAGGAGCCTCAAAAAGCTATGGTTGTTATAGCTGGAGTTGTTTATAGATTTTAAAATAAGGTGTATTATTATTTTGACCTTCCATTTCAAATTGGAGTGAGGGTATGAAAATAAGAGGATTCTTGGTTGTATTGATCCTGGCGGCGGTTGTCGTTTATTTTCTCTGGGTGGCTAAGGCTGGAAAAGATAAGGTGGTGGAGGAGGTGAAGGTATTCAGCGATACAAGGCAGCAGTTGACAGAAGCGAATATGTCCAGCCTCTCCAGGGAAATCCAGTCCTATATCGCCATGCAGGGAATGGCTCCGAAGAGCCTGAAGGAATTCCGGGCTCTTCGCACCATGCCGGTTTCGGCTCTCGATGCCTGGGGAAAAACGATAAGGTATGAAAGGCTGTCTGATGAAGATTTTCGACTGATCTCCGCCGGAGCGGATGGAGAATTTGATACCTCCGATGATATCGTCAAGGACTATTAAAAGAATCGGGGTCGCATCTCAACATTTGACATTTTGCTCGGTTTTATCTCTACTTTCGATCCCGTCTTCCCGAGGAGCAGGAGAGCAGAAATAGACGGGCCTGACCGGAAAGAAAGATGAAGAGCGCCAGGGCTCCTTTTTTTCAGTAGCATAAAGCCTGATTACTATCAGGGATACTCTCTTATCCTGAAAGTGCGCAAACAGAGTCAGGAACTGATAATAAATAGAAAATCGGGGCCTGATCCCATTGTATTTATCCCGAATTTTTGATATTGTAACTGTTTATACAGAAAAGCCTTTGACGCAGGAGAAGAGCCGATTTGAACGAACAACGCAGGATCGATAGTAAATTCAGGTTTGTCATATTAGCAGCAAAGAGGGCCAAACAGTTGTTGCACGGCGCTAAGCCAAGGGTAAAATCAAGGTCCAAGAATCCTATTCGAGTCGCTCAGGAAGAAGTCCGAGATGGAGCCATAGACTTTGAGATCGTCGAGTTAAAGAAAGAAGAAATCACAGAGCCGGCAGAGGAAGGCTTCATCGGTGAGGAAATAGGTGATATGCCCGAAGAGATCGAAGAGCAAGGTTTAATCGAAGAAGAGAAAGAATTGAGCGACGAGGAAGAAGAAGAAGAAGAAGAAGAAAGCGACGAGGAAGAAGAAAGCGACGAGGAAGAAGAATCAGAGATCCCGGAGGCTGGGGAGGAGGAACAGGAAGAAAAGCCCAAGAGCAAGAAAAAGGGAAAAGCCGCGAAGAAGTGACGCAGTCATCATCAAGAGTCTTTTGAAGTTTTATCCCTATATTTTTTCATCAGCTGAACATAATCCAGCTTGATGAATTCCTTTTTGGGAATTCCCAGAGCTTTGGTGAAGCGGACGATTTCATTCCTTTCTCCCTCGAGCTCCATGAAGTTACCGATTTCTGTCTCATCCAGGCATATTTTCAAGCGCTTTTTCCGGTAGACCGTCCTGTGTTTTTGATAGCTGAAAACAGGGATAAGTCCGAGAGATTTGAGTATCTTTCTCAACTGGCCCTCATTCTTCACTTCTGTCTCGAACTCTTTCCGGATCTTGAATTTTCTGGATTTTTCTGGAGAACCCTTAAATGTCAGATAGGCTTTCTTCCCTGTTAGGCGCAGCCTTAAAGCCTGGCGCTTCTTGTAGAGGTCATGGGAGGGGAAGTCGAAAAGGGTGTTTTTTTCGTAAGAGCGCTCTTTGTCGAGCTGGGCATTGAGGCTTAAGATTTTTTCCTGGAGGGATGGAATGTCATCAATCTTGATTTTGACTTCTATCTCGACCATCAATTCCCTTTAGATGGGCTCCTCTTGTCAGAAGCTGTTGGCAGCTTCCCCTATTTTTTTCTGGTTAAGATAAACTCAGGTATGAGGATCAAAGCCTCGCGGTGGATCGACTCAGGGAATTGTGAAATGAGTTCTTTGGACCTGCTGGAGAACTCTTCGGCTTTTTTATAGGTATAATCCAGTGCTCCGTTGGATCTGATGATCTCGAGAATTTCGTCCTTGGAGTCCCTGGTAAGATGATCGTCTCTCAACAGCTCGGAGATTCGCTTTTGATTTGAGCTCCCGTCATGGCTCATGGTGAAAATCAAAGGAAGAGTGATCCGTCCTTCGCTCAAGTCGGAAAAGATGGGCTTGCCCAGGGCTTCTTCGTCTCCAGTGAAATCAAGAAGGTCATCGATGATCTGGAAGGACATCCCCAGGCTTGTCCCATAATCCACCAGGTAATCTTGTTCTCTTTTTGAGGCATTGCCGAGGAGGCCGCCAATTTGGCAAGCCGCAGAGAAAAGGGAAGCGGTCTTCTTATTGATGATATCGAGGTAATCTTCTTCTACCAGCTTGAGATTTCTGCTCCAGCAGTATTCGTTCATCTCTCCCTCGATCATTTTGGCGGATATGCTGGTGAGGATCTCTGTGATTTGGCGGTGTTTGCTCTGCAGGGAGTGGCCCAGAGCCTTTATGTAGAGATAATCGCCCAGAAGAACGGTGACGTTGGGCCCCCACCGGGAATGGATGGACTCCCTTCCTCTTCTCATGTCTGAATTGTCGATGATATCGTCATGGATGAGGCTCGCCGCATGGATGGTTTCGACCAGGGCAGACATGAAGATGTCCTCTTTTCCTTTGTAGCCGAGCAGCTTGGAGCAGAGCAGGAGAAGAGCCGGCCGGATCCTTTTGCCGCTGTTTTGGAAGAGGTAGCCGCTGATTTCTGAGATGAGCTTGTTGGGAGACTCGCAAAGAAGATGAAGCTGCTCCTCTACCTCATCCAGCTCTTTCAGGATTGCGCGGTAGAGGTTATTCAAGCTCAAATTTTCCTTGACTCGAGATTTTATAGACTGTCTGGCCGTTTCATTCATCGGTCATATGACTATGTTCTGTGTATTTTTTTTGTATTAAAATGTTTCACTCCAAGTTTATTCTGGTCGATAGGCTCCCCATCGACTTTTTTTATGAGTTTTCTTCTTCTGGAGCCTTGATCGGATACCATATCTTAGCACTACCTTTTTTTTATTTCAAACCTAAAGAGGGATTGGAAGTTAAGAGTGGTTTTTTCTGCCAGTTCATCCAAGGAGATCTTTTTCAACTCAGCCAGGGCTCTGGCTGTTTCCTTCACGTATGCGGGCTCATTTCTTTTGATGCGGCCCCGGAAAGGAGAGGGGACGAGATAGGGCGAGTCGGTTTCGATCAGGATTCTCTCCATCGGGATTTTAACGGCGACTTCTCTAATCTGATGAGCTTTGGGAAAAGTGAGGATTCCTGAAAAGGAAATGTAGAAATTATGATCAAGCATCCATTTAGCCAGTTCCCAGTCCTCGGTAAAGCAGTGGAGGACTCCCCCTTGAGTGAAATGTTCTTCTTCCACGGCCTGGGCTGTTTTCATTCCGGAGTTTCGGCTGTGCACGATAACGGGAAGTCCGGTCTTTTGAGCGGTGGCCAGTTGATGGCGAAAGGCCTCTTCTTGTTGAGGAGCTGGGGAAAAATTGTAGTGGAAGTCCAGGCCGATCTCGCCCACAGCCTTGATTTTTTCTGCTCGAGCCAGTTCCTCTGTTTTCAGGCTGAATTCGGGACTGAAGTCTTTGGCTTGATGGGGATGCACACCTGCAGCGGCGATGATATTTTCGTATGAGCCGGTCATACCGAGGGTGGTCTGGATCCCTTGAGGGTTGGTGAGGTCTGCGGGACAGAGGATGGCTTTGACTCCTTCCTTGAACGCTCTTTCGATAACCTCATGGCGGTCTTTGTCGAATTCCTGCATGTCCAGATGGGCGTGGGAATCGACAAATATCGTCTCCACTCTCATCT
>JAOUKO010000210.1 GCA_029882525.1 Candidatus Aminicenantota bacterium
CTCCTCCGTCGAAATACTCTTCATTATTCAAACCCCAATACATATCGTTGCCCTGGATGTTGTCGATCACACCGAGGAATTCGCCTTTGTAGAACCTTTTCCAGTCTGCCCAGGTGAAGGAACCGTTCATCATCCACTTGTTGGAGAGCCTCTTTGTCCAGACGAGTTGGAAGCCGAGGTAGCGGTCGTAAGAATCAATGTGGTTGGTGATATATTCATAGGGGTAAAATTCTGTGGCGCCGTAGATATCCTTATCGAGCGTATCATCATGTCCGGAAACATAATAATTATCTTCTGTTTCGATTGTTCCATCTGACAGCATACTGCGTCTCCAGGTTTGCTTGTGGTATTTCTTGTAGAAGAGTTCTAAACGGGCTGCGAAGTCTCTGAACAGCTCTTTTTCATAGAAAATACTGAGTTCATCCAGAAGCGGAGAATTGTAGTCCGAATCGTATCTGTTGACAAGTTCAGTAGACGTCGGGTCATCAACATTGATAGCGCTGCTGTACCAGATCCAGTTGCTGGGGTCGTTGATATCAGCCACTCCTCCGGTTGCCCAATCGTATCCGTAAAGCTCATCTGAGGTCACCCGACCGTTTCCGTCCATATCCTGCCAGATGACATCGATTTCCGACCAGCCCAGCGGGTTGACGTAATTCGCGATGTTGTTTCCGGATTGAGAGCCGTAACGAGCGGCCGAGAATTTGATGACATCCTTCCCGTTGCCAAAGAGGTCATAAGAGATACTGAACCTCGGAGAAAAGACTCGCCAGCTCACACCCGGATCTATTTCCTCAGCGCTGATAGCAGGCAGATACTGAGGGAGCCAGGGAGAACCAGGGATATCCACGTTCTTCACTATGGACTTCTCGCGGTCATACCTGACACCTAAATTGAGGGCCAAACGCCCGAAAGTCAGGGTGTCCTGGAGATAGGCAGAATACCGCGTGAAATAATAATTCAAATACATATCCCTGTTCAGCCATGCTACCCAGAATTCGCCTGTGGGCAGAACCGAGTCAGGACCGGCATAATAGAGGGCGAGGTTGGATTCGTAGAAAGCATAGGTCGTGGTGGTGGCACTCACATAGTCCGCTCCGAACTTGAATTCATGGTCTGCTCCCAGGAATTTTTCCTTGAAGTAAACTCCGTTGAGGTTGACGTTGTACTGGTTTCTATCTGTTCCGTAATCGTAATTATTTCCGGTCACATAAAATTCCGGATAATCGAGATAAACCATGTACGGTCCGGAACCGTCCGCAGTCCTTTCGCCTAAGACCGGTTTCAAGTAGAATCCCTGGTCTGTGTACATGAATTTGGCGTCAAGGTAGAGGTTACCGAATATCTGCTCGACCTGGGCTTTATAGAGGTATCCCGGCCCTGTCTGATTCCAGTAAGCGCCCGGATCCTGCTGAGTGTAACCGTAGTCAGCTCTGTTCCATTTCTGTTTGTTGTCATACTCGATAAAAAGATTCACCTTGGTAGAGGGAGTCAACTGAAAATCCAACCTGCCGTAGCCAGATGCCAGCCAGGTTTTGTCCGAAGTCCCGGAAAGGGTCAAGGCGTCAATGTCCTGAATTCCCCAGGAAAGATAGAACCAGGCCTTGTCTTTGACGATCTGACCGCCAAAGTTGGCACCATACAGATAGAGCCTGTTGATACCGGCTGCGGTATAGCCTTCATCCTTTAATGCACCGGGAACATTGTCGGCCTGCCAGGCTTTTCTTTCGACATCAAGATAGAATAAACCGGAGTAATTGTTTCCACCGCGCCGGGTGACGAGGTTGATCTGGACTCCACCGGTCTGGGATTTGATGTCATTGTTGCCGTAGTTGACCTGAAGCTCTTCGTAACTGGCAATGTTGAGGTAGGCTGGCGCAGCACCAAGAGCCGAGTTGTCAGTGATGTTCGCACCGTCTACATTCCAGGTGTTGTCTGCATCTGCGGAGCCGTGACCATAATAAGAGGACTGCTGGCCGGCTTCATTGCCTCCCACATCCTCTCTGTCAACCAGCATGCCGGGGATGAGAGACATCAAGACCCAGGGATTCCTGGCCGTTGGCAGTTGCATGATCATTTCCGCAGTGATGTTCATTCCGACCTGCGCTCTCTTGGTGTCGATGACAGGGTTTTCAGCGACAACGGTCACCTCTTCACTGAGTCTTGCCATCTCCATGGTGATGTTCAGGATCACGTCTTTACCGAAGGAGACAATGATGTTTTCCTGGATGTGGGTATTGAAGCCCGGGAGTTCTAACTTCAACATATAATCACTGCCAACAGGGAGCTTCAAGAAGCGGAAATTACCGCCTTCTGATGTAACGTCTGTCATGGTCAGGATCTTCGACCCGGTCAAGGTGACGGTGACGCCAGGAAGGGAGCTGCCATCTATGTCTTTAACCGTGCCTTTGACGTCACCGAATTCTTGTCCCATGGCTGTCATCGCAACCAGGAAGAACATGACAATCAAAACAGCGACGATAACAATTGCTTTTTTCACCTTTGCACCTCCTTTTTAGTGGTAAAAAAAGACCTTCCCTTTGGAGCAAAATCTTCGCTCCGATTCCCAATTCATTTCTTTCTCTAAAGTTCTCTGTTTTTCACCTCCTTTTTTGTATGTTGTTTTTAGAAAATCGAGTTGTCTGGCGATTCTCATGGCTTCATGCTCTAATTCGCATCTCAAGCATTTTTTCATATTGAACTGTCGCGCACACCAGGGTCCGTTTTCCGCACAATAGTGAGATCTAAGAGGGCATTTTGTGCTTATCCAGACACGCGTGCTCAAAACACTGAGATAGCTGACCAACTGATGGATCTTTCTGTCCTGGACGATAGAGATGAGATTATGCTGGGACTCCAGGAAGTCCCAGACTGTTGTTTTGCTCTGCGCCAGCAGACTAAAGGTCTGGTTCAAGTTATACTTTTCGGCAGCCATCACTCCTCTAATTGGCAAAATTCATGCCAATTGTTTCGAACAGGTTTTGATGCTCAAACTCTTCGATGGTGATTAAGGAAAAGGATTGAGATTGTTCTGGATCGAGGCGCAGAAAAATCCATATCCGGAAGCCTTTTATTGATTTGTTCATTAATCGAAAAAGCGAAATTTCCCCCTGAAAAACCTCAGAGACAATGGATTCCAGTTGTGGATTTAGAAGAAGAGACCAGACTCGCAGGTTTGGACAACGATGCTCTTGATCCTTTTTCGGGGAGAGAGAGAACTTAAATATTCTTTCTTTTTTCTTACGCTATTTGAGAATTGGCAGGTCATTCCCTAAAGCCAAATTTGTCTAAATTTTAGACATATAAGGCAGAACAGGAACGAGGTGAGTATTGCAATCCACAGAAAATAAAATGGATAGAGGCAGAACAAACAAACGTGTCTAATTTTCATGCATTTTAAGCCAACATAGGTAATAATTTCTAAGGGAGAGACAAGGACTATTTTTTGATCTTATACTTCTCGATCTTGTTATCCAAGGTCTGGCGGGTGACACCCAAGACTTTGGCGGCGTCGCTTTTATTCCAGTTCGTGAACCTCAAAACTCTGGTTATGTGGTCCTCTTCCATCCGGTCGAGCGATTCAAGGGGAGAAAGGATGACTTTGCCTCCCTTTCGAATGTTGTAGGGCAGATCTTCCGGGTGGATGATCTTGCCGTCTCCAAGGACAGAAGCCCGCTCTATGCAGTTTTTCAACTCCCGCACGTTTCCGGGCCAGTCATAAGCCATCAACATCTGCTGGGCTCTGGACGAAATTTTATCTGCTTTACCGGCCATGAAGAAATCAGCCAGTGAGATGATGTCTTCCTTTCTTTCCCGAAGCAGGGGAAGCTTTAATAAAACCACGTTCAAGCGGTAATAGAGGTCTTCACGAAATTGTCCTTTTTCTACTGCTTTACTCAAGTCTTTGTTTGTGGCGGCAATGACTCGAACATCGATTTTTATGCTCCTGGTCCCGCCAACCCTCTGGAACTCCTTTTCTTCCAGCGCCCTCAACACCCGGGCCTGTGTTTCCAGACTCATATCCCCGATCTCGTCCAGGAAGATTGAGCCGCCTTGAGCCAACTCGAACTTTCCCTGGCGGGTGCTGATGGCATCGGTAAAAGCTCCTTTTTCATGTCCGAAGAGTTCGCTCTCGATCAACTCCTTGGGAATAGCCGCGCAGTTGACCGCAATGAAGGGACGGCCGCTGCGGGGAGAACGGGAATGAATGGCCTGAGCAACCAGCTCTTTTCCCGTCCCGGTTTCACCTTCAATGAGGACGGTGATATCGGAAGGTGCGACCTTCTTGATCGTATTATAGACTGACTTCATCTTCTCAGAGTCTCCAATGGTCTGGAACCTGGGTTTCAGGGCATCTTTCAATCGGATGTTCTCCTGGACCACTTGTCTGTGCAGCCAGGAATTTCCCAAGGCGATTCCAGCCTGATTGCAGAGGGCGGTCAGGAAGATCAGGTCATTTTCGGAAAACCTTCCAGCCTCAGCTCTGTTGTCCAGATAAACGACTCCAATCACCTCATCTCGAAAAAACAAAGGGGAGCATATGGCAGACCGGATACTGTACTCCTTGACGCTTTTAACATCCCTGAACTCACTGTCTTTAAGGGCATTGACCGTCAGGAGGGAAACCCCCTCTTTAAGGACTTTATGAAGGATCGTGCTGCTCACTTCAAGCTTCTCTGGTACTTCTTCACCGATCGTACCCCGGACCAGCTCACAATTCAGGTCACCGGTATCCTCATCGACCAGGGCGATGAAACCTCTTTCCGCATCCAGAGATTTGAAAGCAGCGCTCAGTATTTCATCCAGCATCTGATATGAGTCCTCCAGATGCTGGTTAATCGCTTTGCCAAACTCATACAGGAGCATGAGCCTTTGGTGGTCTTTCTTGAGCGAGGATAGGTCCATCTCATCGGTGCTGAATACATCAGTCTTGGTGGCGTCCAAAGACGCGACTTCCACCGATTCTTGAGTCATGTCTTCGGCAGCCAGGAATTCAACATGAGTCGTGGTGTGCGTTTCTCCGGTTCTAAAAATCAGGATGGAATCGCCCAGCCTGATTCTGTCTCCGTTTTGCAGTTTATGGTGCGAAATAGCCACTCCGTTGACCGCAGTCGGATGTTTGGCTCCCAGGTCGTGAATCTCGAAGCCCCCGTCCTCGAGGGCAACGATCTTTGCATGCTCACGGGATACACTCTGGTCCGTGAGAAAGATATCATTAGTCGAACTTCTTCCGAGGGTAGTGACAGGA
>JAOUKO010000211.1 GCA_029882525.1 Candidatus Aminicenantota bacterium
TTTTACTCTGGTTTAATTCTTATAGAATCATCCCCTTATGCCTTATATCATCGAAGGAGGTTGTTGTCAACTTTGCCAAGAATTTGCCAAGAATTTAATAAAAGAATTTGATTTTCTTCTTTTTAACACGGTCACAAATAAAAGAGTCGATTCAGGAGGCTCATAAAAACTAATGGGGAATACTCAATTTTTTGCAATTTATGGGTCTCGTTTCCTTTCAGAGGAATAAGGAGATTCCATCTATTCTCTGATATCATATTTTTTGACCATATGGTGGGGATGGTAAGACATCTTGGCGCGGCGCAGACCTGCGAGGCCAATGTCTTGTTCACGGTTGATGTATTTGTATCCAGAGCATTCATTCTTGACAAATTCCCGGTTAATGAATTGAGCCAGGCCATCGTGGGCAGGGCTGACAATCTCGATATGAATGACAGCCGTATCGGCGTTCAATTTCTCTCCGATGGAGAAAGCCGCAAGCTCGCGGTCAACTGCGACGGCTCCGCCCATAAGCTTCAAAGCTTCAAAATAAGCAAGCGCCTCTAGAATGGCATCCTTCCCTGGGCCTTGCAGTCTATTGCTTGGGGATTTGGATTTGAGCCATTCCTCAAAAAGATGCCGGCAATCCTCAAGATGTTCGCGGGACAACCTGAAATATTTGGAAGTGTTATTTTTTTCAAATTTATTGATCCTGTTTCGCTTGCCATCGTATTTTTTGCCCTTCAAATCAATGAGATCATTTGAAAGATAGACATAATCGAAATTGTTTCGGTCGGGTTCGCATCTATACTTGGTGCAGTATCTTGTTGCAAACGATTTTGGGACGCGAGAGAGGCGGTGAACAAAGGAGAGGCAAATTTTGATTGTCTCTTCTATTATGTTGTTTCCGATCGGCTGCAAAAAATAACCAGGCTCGGATGGAGGTTCGCAGAGGATGCAGAGGTTATCGTTGAGGAGGGTGAACTTGGAACGTTCAAAGTTCCGCCAGATGAACATATTGCCGAAGTTGATCTCGCAGGCCTCAGAAGGATATTTATCGATAAAAGATTGGATGTAGGCTTGATCCTCAAGCTCAATCAGCTTGAATTCTGGGAAATAGGGGAGATTCATTTCGGTTTTTTTACCATGATCGTGCAAAGCTCTTTCTTGCATCCCAGACACCAGTCTGATTTTTTGACCATGGATAAGGGGATTTGGGGAGATTTTTCAAAGCCGAATTTTCTAAAGAAATCCGGTATGACGGTGGCAAGATAAACTTCACCCCTGGCTTTTTTTAACACGCCGACGACAAGTTTCTTTCCAAGACCACGTTTACGGTAGCTTTCATCCACTCCCAGGGAGCAGAGCTCAAGGCAGTCTTCGTGTTTTTTGAGGCCGCAGATTCCAACGATTTTTCTGCTGTCATCTGCAACCAAAAAATCGTCAGCATCCATCCCGGAATAATCTAACTCCAGCTTTTTGGCCAGATTGAGAATTTGAGGAGATTCTGCTTTCCTGGCATTTCTGAGGCGCATGATTTCCTATTATACCATCCTGTCGGATTTTAGAAAGGACGGTTGAAGGGGGCCCGGGAGGTGTCCGGGAAGCCGGAGTGACGCTAGGGGAGAATCTTCTCCACTATCTCGGGACTGATTAGCTCTTGCCAAGAAGCAGATAAAAGACTTCTTTTTTAATTTTATAATTCGAATTAATGGAATATTATGCGATATTTTTTGAATTGAAAAATTGCTTGAAGTAAATTTTATTGTAAATGTCACTCCTTAGGTATTTTACCCAAAGGCATAATGGCTAGTGGATGCTCATCTTCGGGCAAATCAAGCACTTTTTTTAATTGCTCATCTTTGAACGCCCCAATCATAACCGTGCCAATTCCTAATGTCATCCCCTGCAAATAGATATTTTCTCCTATAAATCCCACTTCCATATGAACATATCTTTCCGCTCTCTCGCCATATTTAAACGAAGTTCGTTCATAGACGCCAGCCATAACGATAAGGGCAGCTCCTTCTTTAATAGAACTCTGTTTGAGAGCAGCATCGTATATCTCTGTTCTTTTATCGCCATCGATGACTTTCTTCAGAGAATGACTCTGAGGAATATATTTATAGACTCCCTTCGCTAGTCCTTCTACATTCCCAACTACCAAATAGAGTTCCATAGGATAGAGAGCACCTGCCGAAGGAGCTGTTCGATATCCACCCTGCCATTCATATTTCGTATTCCACTTGGTGGGAAGCTTCTCTGTCTTTTTTGTAATGCCTTGGGCAGCCCAGAGAATCTGTGAAATATCTGATATCGATAGTGACCCTTCTGCATAGGTTCTGATCGATCTCCTCATACTTAATGCCTTCTCGACGGAAGTCTCACTCTCATAGCATGGATTCGGCAACTGTATGATTTTTGATTCAAAGCTCTGTGTTGCTTTTTCCAAAATGCTCTCATTAGCGAAGCCGCTGAGCCCCGGGGCTACTCCAATCAAAAAAATGAGGACGAATGATAGATCCATCTTTTTCATATGAATACCTCCTCTGTCTATAAAATGTCGCGAAGTAATTAAGTTAACAACATAAGAATGTGAAATCAAGGTTAATTAACGGAAGAATGACGACAAGCCGGAGGGAGGTGAACTCAAAAAACAGAGTGTGATTTCCAGATTTTTCAGGAAGGGTCAAGCTTTCTTCTATGACTCTCCTGACATCACTGACTCTTCCCAGAGCAGCCAGGGTACGCACTTCTCTTCTAATGATAGAGTAGATTTCCTGATAAAGCTTCCGTGCTTCGCGTGCCTCAATCACTGACCATATGTTAAAAGTATACAAATATTAGGACTCAAGCTCGATGAAACTATTGCAACGATTGGGTGAAGGCAAAAGGAGATTTATTTGGGAAGAAGCTCGACTTCTGTCGCTCCCCAACCGCCTCCTCCATAGTGAGAGGCCTTGAAGCGAATGACATAAGGATCTTTTTTTAGAATGCCGTGGACGATTTTACGGAGTGTTCCTGTCCCTTTGCCATGTATGATTCTGATGTTATAAATACCCCGGCTTCGGCACTCATTCAGATATTCCGGCACAAGATCCTTAACATCTTTAGGGCGAAACGTATGCAGATCCAGCACCCCATCAATAGGAATCTTTACAGGATCATCATCTTTCATCTTTTATTTATGGAGCACTTCTCTGATCATACCGGCCAGTCTTTTTACCCCTTCTTCGATCTGTTCGATAGAGGGGAAGGAGAAGTTCAGTCTCAAGGTGTTCCCGCCTGAGTCATCGCAGTGAAAGGGATGCCCGATGACATAAGTGATGTTGTGTTCGAGGGCGGTCTTAAAGATTTCTTTGGTGTCGATCCCCTCAGGCAGCTTGAGCCAGAGGAACATGCCTCCGCTGGGTTTTGACCATTCCACCTCTTTGGGCATATGCTGCTCCAGGGATTTCAGCATCGCGGTCCATTTGGGCCTGTAACAGGCGATGGCCTTTTCTATGGTCTGCTTCATTTTTCCCCGCCGGATGTACTCGGCCAGGATAAGCTGGTTGAATGAGGGCGTACAGAGGTCGACGGACTGCTTGAGCATAGCAATTTTGTCGATGACTGGAACGTCGGCGACGAGCCACCCCATCCTCATTCCAGGGAAGAGGATCTTGGAAAAGGTCTTCAGCATGATGACCCCTTTTCCGCCGCTGATCGTCCACAGGCTCGGCAGGACTTTTCCTGTAAAGCTCAATTCCCGGTAAGGAGAATCTTCGATCAGAGGTATTGCGTTTTCACCTGCGATTTTCAAAAGTTCGTGCCTTCTTTCCAGGCTCAGGGTTATGCCTGACGGATTCTGGAAGTCGGGGACTGTATAGATGAAACGCGGCTTTTTCCCTTCTTTTTTCATTTTATCCAGCACAGACTGGAGATACTCGGTGTCCATGCCGTCTTCATCCAGGGGAATACCCCTCATGTCAGCGCCGCAGCGGCGAAATGCCTGGACAGCCCCAAGATAGGAAGGGAGCTCCATTATTATCGGCGCTCCTTCGTCCAGGAACAAAAGAGAGAGAAGATCAATGCCTTGTTGTGAGGAGGATGTCACACAGACCTGTTCAACCGAAGCTTCATCGCCAAACTCTCTCATATGCTGGATAAGAGCCTCCAGCATCTCAGGTTCTCCCTGGGTCGGTCCGTACTGGAGAGCCAGGAATCCTTTTTCAGTTAAGACCTCTCCGGTGAGTCCGATGATGTCCTGAATGGGGAAGAGGGACGGGTCGGGCAGGCCCCCGCTCAAGGAGATCATGCCGGGTTTTCTCGTCCATTTTAAAAGTTCCCTGATCTCAGACCTGAAAATTCGCTTTGAAACGCTTGAAAATTGATATGTCATTTTATCAGTCCTTTTGTTGATTTATAATCAAATGATAAAAGCAGAATTGTCTTAGTTCAACAGCCAATTTTATCATAAACCTTGCCATCCAATTTTAGAAGGTCGCATCTCAATATTTGGACCTTTAGAGCTAATTGACAGGAAGAAATGATAGAAATGTCAAGCCTCAGTGGGCGATCCTCTTTTCCCATTTTAAATTATCATCCCCCCCTGACTTTTTAGGCGTCTTTATGCAAATATTCATCTGGAATGAGATTATTGCTCTGCTCATCTTCCCAGGTGATACTGCTGATCCACCATCGCTCTCCATCGTGATAGAGCTGGAGGCTGTTGATTCCTCGGACAGGATTGCTCCGGTCATTCTGGTTCATGATTTTCTGGTAAGTGCTGAAAACCTGAGCGATATGGGCATACACATTCGTCCTGCGTGAGATCTCGGCTTCGGAGAAGCTCTTCAACTTTCCTGATTTTATCCGCTCTTTGAAAGATGATATGAATCCTTCCGAGTCAGTTTTTATCATGCCCTCAGGAGTGATGCGGATGAACGAGGCATGGGGAGCAAATAAATGGCGGAACCGCTCCATATTCGGCTCTTCGCCTTCAGAAAATGTGATCGACTCGTAAATGGCGTTGACCATGGCATCGATTGAGCTGACATCGTCTGAAATTGACGGAGAGCCGTATGGGCTTGCTTTTGAGTTTCTTTCAGATGAGCAAACACAAATATAAAAAAGGGGAAAAAAAAGAAAGACCAAGGCTAATTTGCTGAAAAGCCGTTTAGTCAAACGGACTGGATGGAAGTAGCGCCGCATGACAGTCACCTCTTGTCCTTATTTCAATAGGGTGTCCCTTTAGAGAACGATTCC
>JAOUKO010000212.1 GCA_029882525.1 Candidatus Aminicenantota bacterium
AAGCTCTATCTCCCCTACCCAGACAGTCTTGCTTCCATCCGGGTTTTCAGTGATCGTGTGATCGATGGACATAAAGCCCGTGGCCCGGTGATGATGAGGGAAATTCCACTCCACGCCTCCTGAGATCCAGGCACCGAGCATGCCGATGAGAGCTGGCTTGATGACATGCTGGCGGTAAAAGAAATCATAGTTATTGGTCTTGTCCAGGGCGGAAAAAATGCGGCCGCCGATTTCCGGCAGGATACAGATCTGGACATACTCATTCTCAAGGTAAACGGCTGTATAGGTCTTTTCTTCCCGGATGTCTGTCAGCTTGTCGAGCAAAGGATAGGGATAAACAGGACCTTTTGCTCCCTGGTAAGCCCTGCCTGTATAAAAAATCGGGTTTGGGTCAGGCTTCCCGATCCTGTAGGTCGGAATGACTAACGGCTCTTCCCAGGCTCTAACCGCTGTTTCCGGATCAGAGGTAAAAGAAATCAGAGAAAAAGCGGTCAGCCCCAAAACAAGAGACAGGATTAAGAGGCAATGTCTCCTCAACATTTCAGTCCTCCCTGCATTCTCATAAAAATGGCTTTTTTTGTTTCTCCATTTTACAGGTTTTGGATGAAATTCATCAACACCAACCATGACGAGAGCTCCGATCAATTTCATTCAAGCGAGTTCTCGGTTCTCTTCCAGCCATCTCGGCTAAATAAGAAAATGGAATCCTATTGATGTGTTTCACCGTGGCAAACCACGGAGTATTTTATAATTCAATTAATCATTTCAATTGGATGTGAACTTTTAGCAAAGACTATCCGTATATTTATTATGAGGAGAGGATCTGTACGTATAATAGTCTCGATTTAAGAGAATGAAAATATTTCAGGAGGGAAAACCGACATGATAAAAATCATCAGAAAAAATGTATTCTTCACGGTCTTTATGGCGGTCTTTGCGCTCTTGACGACAGCCTGCCTGGTCTACGGCGTTGCTGGTGACACCATCGAAAAGTCCTTCCAGGTCAAGCCAGGGGGAAAGCTCATTCTGGAAACAGATATCGGGTCGATCGAGGTCTACTCCGGGAACACGAATACCCTTGAATTGGAAGTCCTCCAGGAAGCGAAAACAGCCAGCTCCAGCAGAGCTGAAAGGATACTGGAAGATTTCGAAGTAAGCTTCCGCCAGAGCGGGGACACTGTTTATGTCACCGGAGAATACAGAAAAGGCAGCTTAAGCAGATTCTGGAATAATATCGGAAGATACATCCGCGTCAAATTCCAGGTGACCGTACCTCAGGAATTCAACGTTGACTTGAAAACAAGAGGCGGAAGTATCTCAGTCGACGACCTCAAAGGCGATGTCCACAGCAATACTTCTGGCGGGAGTCTGACTTTCAGCCGCATCGATGGGCCTGTGTACGGGAGGACTTCTGGCGGGAGCATAAAGCTGACAAGCTGCTCCGGGAACGCGGACGTGAAAACCTCGGGTGGAAGCATCACTCTTGGAGATGTCAGCGGTGATGTCATCGCTTACACCTCAGGAGGAAGCATCAAGGTTGGAAGGGCGAAGGGCTCGGTCGACGTCCATACTTCAGGGGGCGGAATCCATGTCGAGGAGGCAATGGGAGCGATCAAAGCCCATACTTCCGGAGGGAGCATAACAGCCTATGTTTCCGACCAGCCTGAATCCGACTGCAGCCTGACGACTTCCGGCGGATCCATCACAGTCCATTTAGCGGAGAGGATCGGACTGGACCTGAACGCCAGAGCAAGCGGCGGCCGAGTTTACACCGAATTTCCAGTCATGGTGAGTGGAGAGATCAGCAAAAGTTCACTGAAAGCCAAGATAAACGAAGGCGGTCCGGAATTATACCTGTACACCTCCGGAGGAAGCATCTACATCAAGAAAGCAGATTAAACGGATTAGAAATACAACTCTATTTTTTGCTGGTCAGCGAGAGACCATAAATTGATTTTTTTCGAAGGGGGGATAATCTTGGATGTTCGGGATAAATGATAATAGTATGAGTCTTATCTCTACTTTGCTCGCTGGTTTCTGATTATCTTTTTGACCTTAGTTATTTTCTTTGCAAACCGCCTATCTCTTGGAGTGAGCCGAAGCGGTTCTTGCAGATGAATTTGGTCGCTCTACCCTCTTCTCCATCGTTTTCTTCAAAAATGATAACCTTGTTGAGAAGTGCCTTTTCCAATAAATATTCTTTTGCCTTCAGGCTTGCCTCTTCCAGGGAGTAGTTGTTGTCATCGTACAGGATAGGGAACTCGGCTGTTTCTCTGTAGCCTCTAATGAAAAATTTCCTATCCATCCTTGCCTCCTCTTCCAAAATCAGCAACCCTGGCTTTCCTTTCACCCATAACATTAGTCGGTCGAATGCCATTAAAATTGAGTCAAATAATTCTCTATTGAACAAGCAGAACAGAGCGTTTTATTCTACAAATCTCAATGAAATTAAAATTCATCTTAACAGGTTGTATATTAATAGGAACAGGTCAAAGAATCGCATTCAGCCTTTAAGCGGCGAGTTTACTCAGAATGATCTCTCATTTAAGAGATGAATTGATTTTTTTAATTGAAAGATCAACCCGATTTAAGGTTGGAAATGGATAATTCAGTCAATCTAAACGGACAGAGTTTATATTGAGAGCCGAACTTCAGCCCGGGTATTTCCCCATGATATAATCCCTGAGATAGTGATTCTCGTACTCGACATCCTTCAACTGAGACTTCACCAGGTCTCCGATCGAGATCATCCCACTGATTTTTCCCTCAGATAAAATGGGAATATGGCGGATCTTATTCTCTGTTATGACTCCCATAAGGTACTCCACCTCATCCTCTGGGAGGCCGATGATGAGGTCTGTGGTCATGACCGATTCGACTTTCGTGCTTTTCAGCTGGTCGCTCCGCTTCACACATTCCTTCAGGATATCACGCTCTGTGAAGATCCCTTTGAGCTTCCCATCTTCTGAAACCACCAAGACAGCACCGATATTATGATTGACCATAACCTGAATGGCTTCGAAGATCGTGTTATCCGACCGAACAGATATCACTTCTGAGCCTTTTTCCCGGATTAAGTCCATAATTTTTGTCTTCATCTCTGATTCTTCTCCTTTTTCTCAATCAATAAATTTGTATCTCCAAGGAATATTCTGATCTGAATCATAAAAATCTTAGCTCTATCAAACGAAAAAAATCAGTTTCCTCTGCTCACCTGTATGAAAAATTGGATAAGAGGTTTCTCCTCTCTTGTCTTGAGGACCTTAAATAATGTTCTTGTTATAGAAACAGTCCTCCTGTTTGCCGCCAATTTGTCTGGCAATTCGTCTGGATTTGCCTATTCAAAGAGAATTAACGAATTTCTGACTCAGGCTTCTCAAGCGCGAAGAAATGACTGAAGCAACCCTCATCATCACCTTGTAGCCGATGTGATTGTTTTTCTTAAAAAGGTCACGAAGGACTTCGCCGTTAAAAACGAGGAGCTCTGTTTTCTCCATTGTCCAGGCTGCTGCTGTTAAGGTATAAGGTTCGGTCACTGAAGACCAGCCGAATATCTCACCTGGACCAACCATGTCTAACCGCATGAGCTCTCGACCTTTGTCAGCGCTCATTTTGATTTCAACTTTTCCTTTGAGAACGGTATAGAGATGAGCCGCTTGTGACTTCTCATCAAAGATTCTCTTGCCTGCCTCATATTCTTCTTTTCTAGCGATTTCTGAGATATTCTCCAGCTCGGCATCCGTCAATCCCTCAAAAACTTTAAACTTTTTTAATTCTTCAATTGTGACCATACTTTAACCTTCCATTTCTAATTTTATTTATTCTATTAATACTATCGTTATTATATATATAGTAAGAAAAAGGAACAGTCAACTCTTAATTTGTTACTTTTATGGATAAAAATTGAGATTAAAGAGGCTTTAATTCAGGGAAAGTTCAAATAATTCGCTTCAACAAGACCCCGCTTCTGAAGCGAACATGCAAGTTGTTGACTATTTAAAAATAAAAGATTGAAGAGATCCAGGCCAAAAAAATAAAAAATTATTTCTAAAGAACCCGGCAGCCCTGGATGGCGGGGATCCTTGCCGTTAATTCATCGACTTTTATGTTTATCAAACCTTCCGTAGCTTCGGTCTGACCTGACTTTTCTCTTTTGGTTATTTCTAGAGCTGAAATTGCCCCGGTTATTTCTTAATCCATGGCTTCGAAATCTCTCTCTTGAGCTGGATTCTAAACTCCTGTCCGTGGCAAAAAGATCGATGTCCGCCGTTTGAACAGGAATCCTCATGCCGATAAAAGACTCGATTGCCTCGAGGTAGTCAGCCGTGCCCTCGCTGGCCAACGAAATAGCCTTGCCAGAATTCCCGGCCCGGGCCGTGCGTCCAATCCGATGCACATAGTTCTCACAATCCTGGGGAAGATCATAGTTAATGACCATTTCCAGGCTGTCAATATGGAGTCCTCGGGCAGCCACATCCGTTGCGACCAGAAGAGCGAACTTTCCAGCCATGAAATCGTCGATGATCTTTAACCTACGGCTCTGGGGAAGGTCCCCGGTCAAATGCTGGCTGCGGAAACCGTTGGACTGCAGCTTCTTGGACAGACGGAAAGCAGAATGCCGCATATTGGTGAAGATCAGAGCGTTCTGGGGAGCTTGAGCCTTGAGAATGCCGAGCATGAGATTCATCTTGATATGGCTTTTCACGTGGTAAAGTTCCTGTAAAATCGTATCCACGGTCAGCTGTTCTGGCGTCACTTCGATGAACACCGGACGATTCAGGTGTTCTGCGGCGATTTTCCGGGAAAGGCGGCTCATCGTCGCGCTAAAAAGCATGTTCTGCCGGGCACTGCGGGGAGGCATTCTCTGAAGAATTTTTTTGATGTCCGGAAGAAATCCCATATCGAACAAGCGGTCAGCCTCGTCGATGACCAGGATTCCGACATCTTTCAGCTTTAAATGTCCTCTTTCGCCTAAATCCAGCAGCCTTCCCGGGGTGCCGATGATTATGTCCAAACCTTTTCTCAGTATAGCCAATTGATCAGCGTAGCCAACACCACCGTAAAAGCTGCCGATAGCGAATCCCATATGGCAGTTTAAAAGCCGGGCTTCTTTTTCAATCTGAACCGCCAGCTCCCGGGTCGGTACGATGATCAGTGCCTTTTTTCTCTTGGACGCGCTGTCTCGGAGCATACGCTCAAACAGCGTG
>JAOUKO010000213.1 GCA_029882525.1 Candidatus Aminicenantota bacterium
CGCCGAAAACGCAATCTCCCGCACCAGAGCAGGACAGCAAATCCTGCTCGGAGAAATCCGGGTACTGCAGAGTGCGGATAGACCTCTTTGGGGGCAGGAAGGAATCCTGAGAGGAAAGACCGGATTGCTCGGCAGACTGGTCCGGAATGCCTGAAAAATAATCGTCCTCAACGGAAAGATCATTAAACCTGAGGGTGTTATCCATTATCCATCGATAGAGGTTGAGCTGGGGGAAATACATCCCGATGTTAAATGCGGACGGCACTTTTGTTTGCCCTGAAGAACTAGCCGAGTCCTGCCCGAACAGACCCCGGTACCTGAGGTCAAAATTCATCATTCTTTGGTAAAGGTTCAGCTTCTGCTCTTGAACACCAGTCCCTTCCTCGCCCGGACTGCTCTCTTCACTGAGCATCACGGGCTGAACCTCATATATTCCCTGTTCGACGTTGTACATGGCTTCCATCGTACCGAGCGCCGCAAAAGCCCAGCAGCTGCCGCATGGACCCTGATCCTTGACAGTGGTCATGAAGTTTCCTCCATTATCCGTCCAGTCCAGGAATGCCAGGATTTCCGCTTTCTTTTCAAGCTGGACAAACCGTGTCGGGTCTTCGTATCGGGGGCGGATATAGCCCAGCCTCATCCGTCTCTGTTCGGGAGTCAGCCGCGTGAGAGATGTCTCACCGGCTTTCCACTGGAGACCATAAATCTCGATTTCCCTGTTGATTCTCCTGATCTCGTCCTGAACCCGGTCTTGAGTCTGCTGAAAGCCAAGGAGAAAGAAAGAAAAACAAACAAACAGCAAGATAGCTGTCATAGATTTTCGTTTGAACATCTCTCCCTCCTTTCAGGGATTTCATGTATTAAAAAACGGGATGATTTATTTGGTGATCATCCCCGTACAGAGCGAACCTCGTCATCGATCGATACTTTTGTCAGCCTCCTTAGCCGGATGAGTGATGACATAGGTTGACTCTATACTAATACAATCCAGGAAAAAAACTCAAGGAATTTATCTCTATTTTCGTGAGGAGGGAAACATCCACCAGCTGAGAAGTGCAACGATGGTTCCTCTCCATTCGAAGCCCATGGTGGGGGGTGGGAGGGTCTTGGCTAGAATGGAGGGGAACCGGCGCTGTAACAGATTCCACCCTCATAATTCACTGTCACAGAAATAGATGTTCCGAATTTTTTTCCATCAAAGAAGATTAAGGGTGAGAGGCAGGACTTAATTATTTGAATACTCGCCTATTGTACTTAAAGCGAGCTTTAGCGCTTGCACGACCGCAACCTCGATTTTCTTCAGTTTTATTAGGTCTTTCTCAAACTGCAGCAGTATATTCTCCACCTTGACCAGATGGAGCAGCGGATCTTCCCAGTTCAGCCCGGCCCAGAGAAAAACGCTGAGATACCTGATATCCAGGTTGTTGAGTTTTCGCTCAACCAGCGCTCCATTCCCTTTTGGAATCTGCAGATTGCGCAGAATCTCCCGGTAAGAGTCTTTACTGTATTTCAGCCTTCTTCTCTTATCGAGGCTGACAACTATTGTTTCTTTAATTCTCCGCTTTTCTTTTTCCATCCTGCAGCCTGTTTTTCAACCTGAGGAATTGTGGCCCTTGCCGATAGCCTCGCTTCCGTATATTTAGTCGGAAATGAGGCAAAAATTGTAAAAAATATTGTTTTCTCTTAGACTCCAGAAAAAAGAGCTTACAAAAAAAATTTCCACAACGTTTTTACTTTAGCGGCCATTTTCATTAAAATATTGGAAAAAGAAGAAAACGCTGGCTGGATTTTAAAGTGGCCACAAAGATCAAAATCAGAGTTAGTGATAAAGGAGGGAATACGGATATGAACAAACAAAAAGACCGGGAGAAAGCTCGCAAACGAATGTTCAAATACCTTAGGGAAGCCATGGAAAGCCTGGAAAAAGCCGAGAATGATAATTCGGAGTTTAAATTCGTGCCAGTAGAGGTCTTTAAAGGGATTCTGGAAGTCCTTGGGAAAGTGGAGATAGAACTCACCAAGACCGAGCTTTAAAGCTGGAGTGAATCAATAAGGAAAAAACCATCCCATCCGAAATAGAAAATATCCCGGCTTAAAATCATATAAAATATTCCCTCCTTCATCAGCTGCCGACAATATTTGTAATATCAATCACACTGCCCGGTAAATTAACCTTTCCCCCACTGAGGAGATTACTTAAAACCCATCATGGCTTCGGATTTTCTAAAAGCCGGTCTAATTCCTGTCTTTTTTTGGCGAGCTTTATCCTCAAACGATAATAAGGAATCAGGATCAGGATGATCCCAAACAAGGAATAAAAATAAAACTTATCCACACCCTTCTCAATCTGGCGAGCCACAAGGATAAGACTCCTCTGTACATGAATAAAAATCAGGTTAATAAAAATCAAGGTCAGGAACACATACTCCTTGAATATACCTGCTTTCCAGGACTCCTTCATCCGGGAAGCAATTCTTTGTGCCAAAAGGAAAAAGAATGCACAAAAAAGAGTCTGAATAAGAATATAAAGGAAAAATAAGGGGGATTTTTTCATAAAAACGTGCTGCTGGCCAAAAAAATCGAGCCAGATTGGTATTTGTTGAGGAAGGCGCGGGTAGGTATAAAGGACCATCAGCCAGGCGACGCAGATGAGTATGCAGTTGAAGAAAACAAGAATGGTAGCGGCTCTTTTCATCTCAGCCCAGCATGAAATTCTATATGGTACACCAATCCTCCTTCATTGGCAAAGGCAGGATGAAAGGCTTTTAAAAAATCAGTCTGGAAACAGGTAAAATCCCGGCTTAAACTTCAATCAATGGGGGAAAGGAAAAAAATCAAGCCTTCACTTTTTTTCGCACTTGCAGGTGTTGTACAGCCAGGCGATCACCACCCCGACAATAAACCCATCCAGAGCAGCGTACAACGTCACTACCAGCACGCCCCAGAAGCCCCATCTGCCGAATGTATAGCCTGGATAGACGGATTCCATGACTTTTAAAAAGGCGATGCCATATCTGTTCCAGATGAGGTTACCGACACCGACAAAAAAACAACTCAAACCAAATAAAATGGATAGAGCACTCCCCAAACGAACCGCATCCAATTTCATGACTCCCTCCTCTTAGGAAATTCAACCTACTTTTACCTCAACTCCTGTTAAAAATCAATAACATTAATAAAACCTTAATAAAACTCTGCCGGGCTTGTTTTTTCAGGTTTCTTCACCTAAAATCATAAGCAAGGATTTCTGAAAAACACGATGAAGGAGGGAATACAGAATGATAGGCGGGGAACAAGAAACATGCCTTTTCTGCGGAGCCCAGGCAGAAAGAGGTCCTTTCTCGGGAGATATGGAGGCGGTGGGAACTACGATCGGCTGGAAGTATGAATGTCCCAACTGCGGAATGTACGCGCTTCCCGAAGAAGAGCACAACTGGATAGAGAATTCCTGTTCTCAGGATGAAAAGATAAAGCTGTTTGAATACCTGAGAGATAATCCTTCGGAAGAAGGCGGCTACAGAGTGTTCACCATGGAGGAGATCAAAAAAATCCTTCATGCTCCTCCCCCGTTCGAGCAATTCTGATCCGGTTTTTTCATCTTCAGAGTAATTTTCTCTGGTAGTCTGAAGTCAATCTCCGGATATTCCCGGAGCGCACCGTGATCCCTTTTGAGTCGAGGAAATCCAGAATTCCCAACGCGTATTTTCGCGAGGAGCCGATATAACGCTTGAAATCCGCGGAATCGAGTGAGCCCTTCTCTTTTATGGTGTTCACGACCATATCCTGGGCTTTCTTAAAACTGCCATAGTCTAACACGACGTTTTTGGAAAGTCGAATCAGTTTCTTCTGGCTGTACAGGAAATCCATCATCCTTCCAATGCGTTCTTTTGACTCCCGGAGTATCCCGGGCAGCTCCTCCGGCCTTGGAGAGCGAAAACCAGACCCGGAGTAGATCTTCTGTATCTCTGCCATCAAGCGGCGATTGTCTTCACTCATCTTGTCAACCGCAGCCGGGAGGATAAGCCGGTTTGCCCGCCTTTCCACCACGCCCTTCGCTTCAAGGTCTTCCTCGATTCTCTTCCAAAGACGAACTGGCCAGTCAAAACCCTGACGGAGCTTGCTGAAGGTGAGGCTCAGCTCGTCCTCCTCCGCAGCCACTTTCTGGAGTCGGGATTCGACTGCCTTAAAAAATGATAGATAGCTGTCAGAGTGGATGTAATGGCTGGCGCCCAGGGAGAGAAGTTTCTCCTTTTCTTTTAAGCGGGCCAGGCATTCTTCAACAACATTCTCTTTTAATAATGTCTCCCTTGAGATTTCCTGCACGGAAGCGCCGCTTTTCAGCTTTCTGCTGAGGAAATACTCGACTTTTTTCTCCAGACCTTCCGCACTCAACGGGTCCACGTCCTGGAAGAAAGCCAGGTAGTCATTGAGCTGCTCGACAATATGTTTTTTCTTCGGCCTTTTCTCCAGGCGGGAGACGATGAGTATTTCTCCTCCGGCAATCGTGGTCAGGGGAGAGAGGCGCCTGATGATGAACCTGTCAAGAGCAGCCGCCACCACAGGATTGGACAGAGCAACCGTGGCCAACCCTGTCTCCCCTTCGCGCAGCACCTCGTTTTCCAGAAGAAAGACTTTGCCCAATTGCTCGCTGGTTCCGGTGTGGAGCTTAATCGGCTCTGCATTGCGTATCGGGCTTTGAAGACCTGATATGGCTTTCAGCTTCACATGGAAAGACGATGCAGGCTCCAGATAACCAGGCAAACTGAGAACCTGCCCCCGAACAGGAGGCCTCTTGTCAAAACCAGGAATGTTCAAAGCCAAGCATTGGCCGTACTCCCCATCAGGAGTATCATTCAGGAACTGCTGGATCCCGACTATCCTGCCTCTCTGATTGCCCGGAACGACCTCCACTTCATCCCCGACTTGGGTCGTCCCGTCCACCGGGATTCCCATGACCACAACTCCAAATCCCCTGCGGGCGAAGACATGAGACACGGGCATCCTGAAAATCCCGCTTCTGCGCTTCTTGGACAGCTTCTTGGCATGGGTAACCAGGGCATCATAAAACTCAGGAAAACCCTCATAGGTCTCGGAAGAAACCGGACAGATGGGCGCATCCTCCATAAAGGTCCCCTTGAGGAAATCACGGATTTCCGCGGTGAGCTGCTGTATTTTTTCTTTAGAGACCAGGTCGATCTTGGTC
>JAOUKO010000214.1 GCA_029882525.1 Candidatus Aminicenantota bacterium
GCGTAATCTGGATTGGCATGGAATGTCCCCTGAAAGGCCCTCATCCGATGCTCGAGGAACATGACATGGAGTCTCTGCTCTACAGGAGTGGGCGCGTCCTGGAAGGTCAGAAGATCAGGGAAAGGATAGGCGTAGCTTTCCGGCTTGGCAAGGATTCCGTCTTTGTAGAGGGAAGCCACTTCACGAATGGCTTCTGCCATGAGGTGATCAGCTGCCTTGATAATCTGGTCTCCTTTTTCCAGCTCTGCCTTTGCAAAATTTACAGAATGGCACTTGTTACAGGTCTCTATCATCTTGTCCCGCTCTTTCTGCCAGGCTTCCTGGGTGAGGCGGGCGACATCCGCAGCCTTTACGACTTCGAGCCTCGCTGTCGGTTTGCCGTCAGGATTGAGAACTCCAAGAGCTTGAAGGATCGTTGCCCGGTCTGAAGCCCATTGATTATCATCAGGTATTGGCAGCCGGACCGCGAGAAAACCCCAGGCTGTTCGGACCTCATGATTTCCTTCCTGCATGTGGCAGGTTTGACATGTAGGGGCGGCCACAGATTCCGGAAGTGTTTTATTCTGTTTCAGAAGATAACGGACTCCGTGCTTGGATGCGGAATACATCTCCCACTGGGGATGGTCAAAGCCCATATGGCAGGTCTGGCAGGCCTGAGGCTGCCTGGCTTCCTGAACAGAGAAGACATGCCGGGTGTGGCAGGCATCGCAGGAGGCGACTCCGAACCCGGCTCCCTTTTCTTTCAGTCCCTTCATATCTTCCTCGGTCTTCAGCCCTATCTTATGGCATCCGCCGCAGCCCTTCATTCCTTCCATGAGAGCCATTGGCTGCCAGTGTGTTGTCGGCATGGCCTTCATTGCAGCCCAGGCAGGGGCATGCTTCCCTTTCTTGAACTGCGCGACTTTCTCATCATGGCAGTTGGCGCATGTCTCTGGAGTCGGAATCTGAACGTTAGCCACATCATAAGGATCTTTGTGCTTGTCGCCGTGACAGACAGAACAGTCCACGTCGTTCTGGCTGTGCTTGCTCAGCTGCCAGTCAGAGACTATGTTCGGTGTGACGTCCTTATGACAGTTCAGACATTCCTGGGCATAAGTCGCAGTGCATAAGGCAATGATCATCATAATAATGGCAACACACTTAAATTTCAAAGTCCACCTCCATTTTCGGGATTATCCCCTTAAAACTTTATCGTAAGACAAGGTGCATAAATTGTTCATTATATTATAACAAAACATTTTTTTAGAATTTCCCAATTATTGGGGATAAACCTTTCCTTGAAAACATAAATTTTCACCATATATATTGCTGATTGTGTGATGCTTATATCACTAAAAATATTCATAGTCAAAGGGAAATAATCTGCGTTTTTAGATTGTATTTATTAGGCAGTATAGCTATTAATTATATAGAAATACTAAAGTTATATCAATATAAAATTAAGCTTTTTTTGCATGCTTTATTATTGTTTTTTCTTGATTCCGGGTGAATAAGTATGAGGATTTCAGTTGAGGTGAGGAAAGGGAAAATTCAGGAATGCTCTGTTACGGACTGAAGCGGAAATATTGCTGAGAGAGAGGCAAGACGAAAAAAAGGGCGGCATCTTGAAATACCGCCCTTTTAACAGCTTCAAAGCTTTTGATTTTCCGGTCTAACGCCAAATGTATGCAGCGACGTTCCCGCCGAGACTCTCTATCGAATCCACCAGGAGCTCTGCGATGTAAAAAGGATTGTGGATAAAGCCGTGGGGTTCTTTCTTGCTAAACTGGTAATTGTAAGCGGCTTTCAATAGAACTGTGTCCATTTGGCTTCCGTATTGGTTGGGGAAACTATTTTCACCGGGGTCGACTTGGCCGTTTCCGTTAGTATCTTTGAAGAAGTAAGGATAATTATCAGCGTAGATGATAGGTGCAGCTAAAGTGTTGGCTGCATAAAACTGAATTTGAGCATACAACGCTGCTTCTAGTCCTTGGATTTCGTTCTGGATGGATTCAGCAATGTCACCGTCTGCGTCAAAATCGGGAATCGAGGCCGGACGGATGCCGGAGAACTTGAATTGTGATGGATTATTTCCTGGATTGGGTTGGGACACATCGTATCCGTGGCAGAAGACACAGTCTTCTGGATTGGGCTTTTCCACATTGTGGTCGCTTGCTTCATGAGTTTCCCTGGCAGTATTCGTCCCCATATGGCATTCGACACAGGTGTCAAATCTTCCATTATGGTTGGGGAATATGTTCTGACCGGAATAAACTTTTCCAGTAAACTCATAGCCGCCCTGGACATCCGTGCCGTACAACACAGCACCTGCGGCAAAATAATGAACATTAAAATCTGTAAAATTGTATGGGCCAGGAGCGCCTGCATTAATTTCAGCATCAACCCTAGATTTTGCCAGCCGGCCCTGATGGCAGCTTATGCAGAGATTGCTGGCATCGCCTAAGCTTTTACTTATTCCAGAGGGAAAAGTGACTGAGGTGGCGGTCCTGAGTCCGGGAGGTGAAGTGTGACAGGTGGTGCAGAGCATGCCGTTGGAAATTTCCTGGGCGATATGGGTTCCGTTCTCGAGAAAATAGGCCAGGCCTTCTGCGCTGTGGCATTTGGCACATTCTGCTTCGACTTCTGCAGGGTCATCCTCATCCCAGTGCCTCCAGGGTTCAGCCGAGCCGTTAAAATGACCTTCGTCGTTCCTTTCCATTTCATCAATATCAACCGGTGAAGTAAGAGCTTCATTCAGATTTTCGATCGAGTCATACAGAAGCTGGATGACGTACTTGCCGCCGTGGGCGTATCCTCCCGGATCCTTCTGTGAAACCTGGTAGTTGTAGCAGGCTTTGAGAAGTCGGCCCGTAAAGGATTCGAATTCATCCTCGTTTTCGTCCGCTACGCCGTTGTCATTGGTATCATAGAACCAGTAGGGATGTTCGTGGGAGTCGTAAGCAATAGGATATCCTATCTGTCTCCCGTAGGCCCGAATGGCTTCGTAGAGCTTGTCCTGGAAATCCTGGATTTCATAATAAATACCCTCTGTCATATCGCCATCGCCGTCATAATCGACGAACGAGCCATAATAACGGATATTCCTGGGATCCGTGATTCCGGTGTGGCATGTTCCGCAGCGCTCGATCCTGACCTCCAGGGAGTGGGGATTGTGACAGGTGAAGCAGGCATTGTAGCCCTTGACATGAGCGAACCGGGCATCATAGGCTTTATCGTCGTACTGGTAGCCTCCCTGGACAAAGGTCCCGAACTGAGTGGCTGAGGCCGCATAGTAGTGAATGTCTTGAAACCCGATATCTGAACTCACTGTATCGTCATCTGGGACTCCGGCATCGGTGATTTCATCGTCCACGCCGGAGGTGGATTCCCTTCCCTGATGGCACTCCATGCACAGGGCCTCAGGGCCGAGGTTCTCTATGGTTACACCTGAAGGGAAGGTCACCTCTGTATGGTCGCGGAGGGTTCCCGTATCTCTGTCCGTGTGGCAGACTTCACAGTACACGGTTGATCCGATGGGTGCAGCGAAGTCGACTTGGCCGGGAGTGGTTCCATCGGCTCCCAGATAGTCCAGGAATCCGAAGGTGCTGTGGCACTTTGCGCAGCGAGTCGGAACTTCTTGTGGAACTTCTTCATTCCAATGAATAAAAGCCTCGGCGGTACGGTCGGCATGTCCTGATGTCTCCCAGAGGCTTTGGGCTTCCAGCTTTTTCATCAGTTCTCCAACATCGAAGTCACAGTTGGTGGTGATGAAAACCAGGCCTGCTATAAGGAACACAAATATAATGCTTAGAATGTGTGGCTTTTTGAACATGATGTCCTCCTCCCTTTATTCCCAGCGGTAGCCAAAGGAAATCTCGAAAATATGGGCTTTGTAGTCGTTGAAGCCAGAGTCTTTCTCCTTGAAGTCGACATACCGGTATCCGACCTGAGCGCTGAACCCGTTGTTGAACATGTACTCCAGGTAGCCTTTGGCCATGGTGCGTGAGATATCCCAGAAAACCTCATTTCCCGTGTTTGAGTAAATGTTGGTGTAGCCCCCGATTTGCCATCTATCTCCAAGCTTGAGGGAGAGTGAGCCGTCAAATAGATGGGACTTTCCGTCATAATCAACCGTCCAAAGGAACGTTCCAGCTGGTCCGCTCCATGATGGCGGATAGGCAACGGTGCGGTTGCTTTCGTGCCTGATGGCGATCAGGGAATATCCTGCGAAGATTTTGAAATTCTCTGTGCTGTAGCCAGCTCTGAGTTTGAGCTGGTTTCTGGTTGATTCCCAGAGTTCGGATGGGATTTCGCTCTCTGTTCGGGTGTAGAGGTAAGAGCCCGAGAAGTCGAATTGTTTGACCTTCCATTTGGCTGTTGCTCTGAACCGGTCGAAGAGGGTGGGGGAGATGAGCGTGTAAGGTCCGTCGTAGTAGCCACGTTGGTAATCGAGCGTGAGCTTGAACGCCCTTCGGAAATCCCATTTGAGGTTTCCGAAGAATCCGTGTCTCAGAGATTCGGTCTCGTTGGTCACTGTCTCAGTCCCTTCCAGGTCTCGGGTTTCATACCTGTAGCCGAGGGTCAAACCCAGCTTGCTCGAGAACTGGTACTGCAGGCCGCCCTCAAGACCCAGGGTATCAAAACCCAGGTCAGCGGACTCGGTTGAACCATCGATGGTCAAAGAGCCATCCTGTTCGAAATCGTGGTAACGGACTGCTCCGACCGCTGCCAGCCTGTTCGACAACAGATAAGTCATGTCAAAATCGTACAGCTGGATCTTTCGGTTAAAGCTTCCCTGGCCGCTGTCGCTGTAGGTGAACGGAGCACCAACATAATCGATACCGCTTGCGCTTTCCGAGTAAGTCAGGTTCAGGTCCTGGTCGCTGTACTGTGCAGAACCTTTGATCAACAGGCTGTCGAAAGGTCGGCCATTGAACCTTACTGTATGCGTGTAGGTCCTGAAATCGTAGGGTTGATTCAGGAAAAAATAGTCCAGAGATGAGGGGTATCCTGCTTCGGCCCCGCCGTCGGTAAAACCGGGCAGGAAGAAGCTGTTGGTGTTCTCGTACTCCTGGATTTTTTCTTCGAAGATGACAGAATAGCGCTTTAAGTGGAAGTCCACTCCGACTGCGAGCTGCTTTGACTCTTCCTGGACGGGCTTATTGAACTCAAATTCAATCCTATTGATGTCGAGTGTGG
>JAOUKO010000215.1 GCA_029882525.1 Candidatus Aminicenantota bacterium
AGAGATTCGGCGATTTTTACGCCGTTAAAAAATTATCCTTAAAGATTCCCAAGGGAACCGTCTACGGACTTCTGGGGCCAAACGGCGCGGGAAAGACGACCACGATCCGCATGGTGATGAACATCATCATCCCCGATGAAGGCTCGATCAAGGTCCTTGAACGGAGTATGGACGAGGAGATGAAGGAGAGGATCGGTTACCTTCCCGAAGACAGAGGGCTTTACCCCAAGATGAAAGTGGGCGAGCTCCTCGTTTTCCTGGCCGAGTTGAAAGGCCTAACAGGCGCAAATGCCAGAAAGGAGATTGATTTCTGGCTGGAGAGGTTCGACCTCTCAGCATGGAAAATGAAAAAAGTGGAGGAGCTTTCCAGGGGGATGCAGCAGAAACTACAGTTCATCGTGACCGTCATCCATCAGCCTGAGTTGATCATCCTGGACGAGCCTTTCGGCGGCCTGGACCCGGTGAATACCAAGCTCCTGAAAGACGTCATGCTGGAGATGAAGAGGAAAGGACGGACCATCGTCTTTTCCACGCACCGGATGGAACAGGTCGAGATGATCTGTGACAACATCTGTCTCATCAATAAAGCGGAAAGGGTTCTGGAGGGAAACCTGAGCCAGATCAAGAAGCGGTACGGAAAGAATACCATTGTCCTGGATTACGACGGCGATGCCAGTTTTATCCGCAGCTTCCCTGAAGTGGAGAAGATCGACGATTACGGGAAATTCATGGAGATCAAGCTGAAAGAGAGGTCCGATACCCAGGCCCTTCTCCAGAACCTGGTGGGGAAGATCAGTATCAACAAGTATGAGGTCAAAGAGCCGTCGTTGAACGCCATCTTCATCGAAAAAGTGGGGGGAAAAGGAGTCGAAGATGAGAAAGATACTGTCAGTCATTAAGAGAGAATACATCCAGATAGTCAGGACAAAAGGATTTATCATCGGGACCATTCTGGGCCCGGTCCTCATGGCAGCAATACTGGTCGTCCCGATTGTAGTGGCCTCTATGACAGTGGAAAAACAGGAGACCATCGGAGTCGCCGATCTGAGCCGGGAGATCTTTCTGGACCTGGATAAAAAGCTGGGGGAAAAGGAGTACATGCTCAAGGATGGGTTCCGCCGGTATGTCTTGAAGAAGTTCGAGCGTCCTCCCGTGGGCAGTATCGACGAGTTAAAAAAGGAACTGAACGCGAAAGTCCTGAACAAAGAGCTTTCCGCCTATATCCTTATACCCGAGCATGTTTTAGGAGATGAGGCGGCGGTCTCCGCGGTTCAAGAAGCAGGCTCAAGAGACAACGATGTCGAGTATGTCTCCCAGCACACCTCTGATTTTGAAAAGTTGGGGAGCCTCAACAACGCTTTGAACAGCGTCATCATCGAGAAAAGACTGAAAAGGGAAGGGTTGGACCCGGAGAAGATCTCCCAGTTCATCCAGCGTGTGAGGCTCAAGCCCATAAAAGTGACCAAAAAAGGAGAAGAGGAAGATACGATGGGAACCTTCATGGTTTCCTACTTTTTAGCGCTGATCATCTACATGGCTATTTTCATCTACGGGTCGGTGATCATGAGGGGGGTGATCGAGGAGAAGAGCTCGAGAGTCATAGAAGTGATCCTTTCTTCCATGCGACCTTTCCAGCTCATGCTGGGCAAGATCCTGGGGATCGGCGCTGTGGGCCTGACTCAATTTTCCGTCTGGGCGGTATTCGGACTGGCGGCAACGTCCTACAGCAAATCGTTCATCCCTGCCGGAGCAGAGATCAGTCTGGTGAGCATTCCGACTTATGTTTTCATCTATTTTGTGGTTTTCTTCATCCTGGGCTATTTTCTGTATGCCACTTTCTACGCCGCAGTCGGCTCCTTGGTCAATTCTGAGAAGGAAGCCCAGCAGCTGGTGATGCCCATCACCATGTTCTTGATCCTTCCCCTGCTGCTCCTCATTTTCGTCATTCGAAGCCCGGACAGCGGTCTTTCCGTGTTTCTGTCGCTGTTCCCCTTGTTCACCCCGATTATCATGATGCTCCGTATTGCTGTGCTGCTCCCTCCGTTCGTCCAGATCGGAGCCTCCATAGTGCTTCTCATCCTGACAGTGCTGCTGATGACCTGGCTCGCGGCCAAGATCTACCGGGTGGGAGTGTTGATGTACGGGAAGCCTCCGAAATTCGCGGAGATCGTCCGCTGGATCCGGTATAAATAATCAAAAGGGCTGCATCTTAACATTTGACATTCATTCGCCTTTTTAGATAGAGGTCAATGTCTTCATTTTTTTGGGGATGCCTGAATTAAATATTCTCTTGATATGGGGTATACTTAGGACAACACGGATATCATAAGCTTTTTCCAGGGAAGGAGGATATTCTTAAGTTTAAAAACATCCAGATATAATTTTTTTAGGAGTGAACCTTTTTAAAAATCTTCCCGTACTAAACTATGAAGTTTTCATCATGAGGTAAGAAATGAATAGCTTGAAGAGAAAGTCTCGAGTCGCCCTGCTCATCCTGATGCCGCTTTTTTTATGCGCCTGCTTTGGCCTGGCGATCTATCAAGACGTGAAGGACCCGGATCTTTATTTTGAAGAAGCCTACAGTCAGATCGACCAGATCCATAAGCACTATCCCAACAGGGAAGGGACACCCAGTCACATCCATTTTCTGGTCTATGATGCCTCAGACCGTCAGCTCGTCAAAATGGAACTTCCGCTATCCCTGGTCCAGGACTGTATGGATATAGGGTTGGATGCGGCTGAAAATGACTGCGGGTTTGATATTAAAGGCAGGTATGATATTGACTGGAGCGGAGTCAAGGATCTGCGCCAGTTCGGCATGGGCCTTCTGGTCGAGGTCGATGAAGAGGATGGGAAGATTCTGATTTGGCTCGATTAGCAAACACTACCGTTTTTACAGAAAAATTGACAGAATCTAAAAAGCTTAAGGAAAGAAATGACTCTTTGTATGAGGACATCCATGCGCTCATCGAGAAAATCAAAGAAGGAGATAGAGAAGCGTTCATGACTCTAACCAGCCTTTACCAGAAAAGGGTATTCCTGCTGGCGTATTCATTTTTCCGCAACAGGGAAGATGCGCTGGACATCGTCCAGGAGACTTTTTTGAGGCTGTACCAGAAGATCGCCCTATTCCGGAGAGGTGAGAACTTTCAGAATTGGCTTCTCCAGATCGCCAAAAATCTGTGCATCGACCACTATCGAAAAGATTATGGAAAGAATAAAGAACTGCAGAACGGGACACCGGTTGAAGAGATGAATATTTCCTCTCAGAACAGTCCGGATCCCTACTTATCCTCAGATTTGAAGGGGATTTTTTCAACCTGTATTCAAAAGCTGGCGGAGAGACAGAGGATGATATTCGTTATGAAGCATTACAACCAGCTCAAATATAAAGAGATAGCCCAAATTTTGGGCATCTCTTTGGGAACAGTGAAATCTCTTCATTTCAAGGCTGTTCAAAATTTGAGGGGCCTGGTGGCCCCGTATCTAGGGGGACAGCTATGATGAATTGCAAAAAGATTCAGAAAGATCTGGTGGCTTTCCTTTACGGTGAGCTTCCGAAAAAAGAACAGGAGTTTTTCCAGGCTCACTTCGAAGAATGTGCCCGCTGCCGAGCGGAATGGGAAGAACTGAAGAAAATCAGCCAGGCTGCGGACGCGTTGAGAGAGGATGCAGACAAAGCCCTGTCCTCTGTGGACTGGGAGGCTCTGCCCTCGCAGATTGCAGAGAACGTATTCAACAAGGGATCTCAATCCCGACGCCAAACCTGGCTGGCCAAGGTTTCAGGATTTCTCGTCCAGCCCAGGTTGAGGCCTGTCTATGCCGCTCTCCTCATCGGAATTATTCTGGGCGGGCTGTTGACCTTTGTTGTTTTTAGAGCACCTCAGTCTGGGGTCATAGCGGAGAGAGAGTTTTTTGCTCCTCAGGATTTCCTGGAGGACGTGGAGCTGGAGATGGCCAGGCGGGAGACCCTGGATTATCTCGAAAAGAGCCGGTTCTTACTCCTGGACTTTATTCAGGCGCCGTCTGAAAAATCGACGGACTTCTGGCAGAGCGAGTTTGCCGCTGAACAGGCCCGGGACCTGCTGGCCAAAAAAAGATACATCAACCCCCAGCTGGACAAATTCAAACTGGCCAAGGCCAAAGCGATCTGCGACCAGATTGAATTCCTCTTCTACGAGCTCACCCAGATCAGCGTCCAGCTCTCAGCAGAAGAGGTCGAAAAACTCCAGAGAATGATCGAAGAGAGACAGATTTTATTGAAAATAAACTTATTAAAGAAAGAACTGGAACAACACAATGATATATAAAATGAAAAAATCGATTTTATACATCGGAGTCCTCCTCCTCGCCTCATTCCTCCTCCAGGGATACGCTCAGGCGCAGCCGGATGAGACGCTTTTCCAGGAAGCCAAGATATTGATCTTCGATAAGGAATGGAAAAAAGCACAGGAAAAGCTGGAAGAGCTGATCGGGGAATACCCGGACAGCCCCTGGGTCTCACAGGCTGTCTTCTACAGAGCCAAATGCTTGAAGGAGCGGGGGGACAGAGAGCTGGAGGCCTTGAAAGCCTACCAGGACTACATCGAGCGGAAAGACCGGAGCAAGAGCCTCACCGAAGACGCTGAGCTGGATATCATCTTACTTGCCCATGAACTCTACCAGAAAGGGAGAAGGTCCTATCTTTCCGAGATAGAAAACAGGCTTTCCAGTCCAAACAGAGCGGTGAAATATTTTGCCGCCATCAAACTCAGTCAGGTGCAGGAGAAGAGAACCTCCTCTAAAGCCGTTCCCGTCCTCAAAGAAATCATAGAGAAGGAAAGGGACGATGAGCTCAGAGACAGGGCCAAGATCGCCCTGCTGCGGATCGACCCTGATGCCCTGAAGGATGTTGAGGAGCAGAGGCGCGATGCAAAAGCTTTGATCGTGAACATAAGAGTCTGGAAACACGGAAAGCTGACGCTTAAGATCAACATCCCCTGGGCTCTGTTTGACCTTGTTCTGGGCGCCATTTCCGAAGAGGAAAAAGACCTGATGACAAAGGAAGGCTACAATATCGATAGGTTGAGGAAAGAACTCAT
>JAOUKO010000216.1 GCA_029882525.1 Candidatus Aminicenantota bacterium
GCATTATTTCTGTCCGCATTCCGGCCTGTCCAGGTGCTGAAGAGCGGTTTTTCCGGCCGCTCCGGCGGCTCACTCTTCAGAAAGGTCCTGGTCATCCTCCAATTTTCCATCTCCGTTGTCTTGATCATCGGATCAATCATTGTCTACCAGCAGCTGGATTACATTCAAAACAAAGACCTGGGCTGGGATCGAGAAAACGTCATCGCCATGCCGATCAATAATGAATTGAGCCAGCAGTTTCAATCCCTGAAACATGAGCTGGAGCAAAACCCTAATATCCTGCAGGCGACAGCGTCCTCCACAATTCCGACACACATCGGCAACACTAACCCGATTCTCTGGGAAGGAAAAGAAACGGACGAGCCCGCTTCGATTAAATTCGTCGTCACCGAACATGATTACGTCAAGACATTCGGGATGAAAATACTCCAGGGCAGGGATTTCTCGAGAGAGTATGAGACCGACGTGAACAATTTTATCGTCAACGAAGAGGCTGTCAAACTGATGAAACTGGAATCTCCGCTCGGAAAACAGGTGCGGTTTATGGGCGTGAGCGGACAGATCATCGGCGTTGTCGAAGACTTCAACTTTCAACACATGAGATACGAGATCATTCCCCTCATTCTGACCATTCATCCCCAGAACTACGATTATTTTTACAAGTACATAGCTGTCAAGCTCCGGCCTACCGATATCCCCAAATCAATCGAGTATGTGAAAACGGTCTGCGCTAAATACTCGCCTCATTTTCCTTTTAAATACAGGTTCGTGGATGACGATTACAGTAACATGTACATCTATGAACGCTATGTGGCCCGGATCTCGAACACCTTCACCTTTTTGGCCGTATTCATCGCCTGCCTGGGACTGTTCGGACTGGCCTCTTTCATGACTGAGCAGAGGACCAAAGAGATCGGTGTGCGCAAGGTCCTGGGAGCTTCTGTTCCAGGAGTAATAGTGCTGCTGACCAAGGAATTCTCGAAGTGGGTCATCATCGCCAATGTCTTTGCCTGGCCAGTCGCCTATTATGCCATGAACAAATGGCTGAGCAATTATTCTTACCGAGTGCCCATTTTCTGGTGGATATTTTTGGCGGCCGGAGCCGTAGCTCTGATCGTCGCCTCTCTCACCGTGAGCTATCAGGCTGTCAAAGCCGCCCGGGCCAACCCTGCTGACGCCCTGCGCTACGAATAGAAATTTTTCGGAACGTTTCTAGGGAAAGAATCTACGACCTTCTGATTTACGTTCAGATATAAATAAAAATTGGGGACTGTCCTCAATTTTCCCAACCGTTGCCAAGAAGTCCAAGAATAAAAAAATGCTGATAGATTGCCTTCCATTTCAGCAGTTCCTATGAGCCACAAAAGACCTTGCTCAAATTTCGGTATTATAGTATTTTATAGAGAAGAGACCAGGTTCCGCAGAAGGGAGAAACATGTTAAGAAAAATATTCTTTTTTTGCCTGATAATACTAGTCTTCTCAGGCTGTGAGGAGGGACAGGGGCATTTTAAAGTGAAAATCGTGTTCCCAAATTGGCAGCCTGTTGAAGGCGCCTGGATTGAAGGTGGAATAGATTGGGATGCCTTCGGAGCACAAACAGACAGCGCAGGAATAGCCGTTCTTCCCTCAGGAGCGTTAGGGGAATGGGCCCTCGTTTTCAGGAATAATATCTTCCCAAAAGGTATAATCCTAAGGCTTTCCCCACATTATTTCAGTCCTTCCACATATGTCATCGATCCCACACCAAAGCAATTGAGATGGATCGGCAATGTTGAGGGATGGAGCATCAGTTTCGAGCCAGGATCTCTTACCACAGTTGACTATCACGGCGTATACCATGTTTATACCTATGACGACAGTGGAATCCTAGAGATAGCTTCCGCTCAGCTCCCATCAAGTATCCGTGACACACAACTCCATGGTGATATTCTCTGGTTCAGCACCCATGATGAGGGAATCTATGTCTATTTCCTGGCGAATCCGCTCAGTCCACAACTGCTTTTCCATCTCAATATTCCCGGATATATCGGAAAGTTCGCCTTAAAAGATGGCACGATCGTTGTCGCTTCCCGTGGCAATAGTGAGCCAATACGGGTCTTTTCCTATGATACCAGCGGCGGATTCCAGGAGATCGCACAATTAGGCAGCCACCTGGTCAAGGACATGGAATTCAGGGAAAATTTCCTTGTTGTTGTGGGCTCGAGCTATGATAATGGTCTTCCCGCAGTATACGACCTTCAAGATCCGGCGAATCCTGTACTTATCCACGAAAGTTCCGGGACCGAATACCGCTGGGGATTTCTCTACGGAAATTTCCTGATCTTGAAACCCGACCAGAGCTTTGATTCGCTTGAAGAAGAAATTATTTTTAAACGAATTGATATCTCTGACCCGGCTCATCCAACACCCTCTGCATTATTCCCCGCGGACTCAAATCTTTTTCAAATCATCAATGAAACAACGGCCCTCGGGAGATATTATGTCTGGACAGGAGCCATCTCTGTTCTCAGCGGAGATATCACCTCAGGGTTCCAAACAATAGCCATCATCACAGATAACACCTGGCTCCAGTCGTCTCTGCATGAGTTTGAAGGATGCGCACCACCCTATTTCATTATAGGCGAAAACCTGTATAAATTAGAGGACTGGTAGATACCTGAAAGGCGCTTCTAAGCTCATCGGCAAAGCAGTTCTTAATATTATCCTGGGAAGCAATGAAGGAGGTCGGATTCTCCGTTTTCTTTTCAAAATTAAAGCTCTAGAATGATAAAAAAAAGAGGGAAATTCCCATCGGAGGGATCGAAGAGGTAAGAAGATATTGATGGCTTTTATTCGTAGCGGAGGGAATCAACTATATCCAGCCGCATCGCCCGGAGCGCCGGAGTCACCCCGGCCAGAAAACCGGCTGCCACCATAAACAACACAGTGATCAGAGATGCAGCCAATGAATTCTGCGGTGAAAAAAGCATCATCAGCTGCACGTTCTGGCTCCGCAGGATCTCGACCAGAGCAGTGAGCCCGGCGTTCAGACCCCAGCCGATCCCAAACCCGATCAGCCCTCCGAGGAATGTTATTGCCAGAGCCTCTGTGAAAAGCTGCTGGAAAATATGTCTCTTCAACGCACCGACAGCCCGGCGAATGCCGATTTCCCGCGTCCTCTGAGTCACCACAAAGAACATGATATTCATCACTCCCACAGCCCCGATCAGCAGAGTGATCACTCCCACGCCGCCCAAAAAGACCTGAAGTGCCAGCACAATATAACCCATAAACTCCATACCCTCCAGCATGCTGAATACATATAAGGCATCCTCATTTTCAGGATCAAACCTATGCAGCCTGGACAACGTCTGGCGAATCTCCTGCTCAGTCTTCCTGTAACGTTCTTTTTCAACGGGTGAGACAAGTATCCGGGACAGGTATTTGTCTCCGCTGAAATCTTTCAAAGCGGTGCTAACCGGAATAAGTATCTTGTCATCATCTAAAGAGTTGTTTATAGATACTTGAAAGCCTTTGGGTTGAGCAATCCCAACCACAAGATAGCGGATTCCGTTGATGCTGACGTATTCTCCTGTCACATCGCGCGTCCGGTTCCCGAAGAGACGCTCCGGGATATTTGCGCCAAGAAAACAGACCCTTACGCTTTGCTCGACGTCTCCCTGATTGATGAATCGTCCCTTGGCCACTTTAAAGTTGCGCATCTTTGAAGTTCCCGGAACCACACCCAGGGTGTGCACGGCGCGGCTCTCGCTGCCGTATTTCACGACAGGAAAGTCGCAGTCATACTCCGGAATGGCTTCCTCCACCTCGATAGGAAATGCTTTGAGTGCCTCTACGTCTTCTTCGGAAAGCCTCACTCGGCGCGCCCTTCTAAAAGTGCCTCTTTCAGTTTGAACACGGCCGCCAGCCACGAAGACAGTTTTTTCACCCATCTTGCCCCATTCACGGTCGAAAAATCCCTGGAAGCCTCCTCCGAACCCAATAAGAACAATGACAGAAGCAATGCCCCAGAAAATACCGAACATGGTCAGAAAGCTCCGCGATTTGCTGCTGCGAATCTCGAGAAAAGCCTGTCCGATGAGCTCACCTGTCAGGGTCCGGGATACCCAGAGGGGCTTTGGTATTTTCTTTCCGGCAACGGTCTCGCCCCGCTCGAACTGGAGCGCTTTGGCCGGCTCCAAATCGGCTGCGTTTTTTGCAGGAATGTATCCGGAGATAACTCCGGTCAGGACCATCACAAAAACCACGATCAAAGAGAGTTCCAGCGAGTTCTGGGGGAGAGGGATGTACGGGGGAAGAGGCAGAAGGTTGACCGCTCCCAGCAGGGCCGAACCCAATAAAAATCCTATGAACCCGCCCAGCATGGTGATGAACAGCGCCTCAGCCAGGAACTGAAGCCGAATCTCCCTCTTCTTGGCTCCTATGGCTTTCAGGATGCCTATCTCCCGGGTGCGTTCCTGCACCGAGACAAACATGATATTCATCACTCCGACCCCGCCGATAAAGAGGGTGATGACCCCAATGAGCCCCAGGAGAATGTTTAATCCGAGGGAAAGCAGGTTGAACATCTTCTCAAAGAAGGCAAATTCAAAGATCATCAGCGCTTCCTCGTCTCTGGGGTCGAAGTTGTGGCGTTCGGCCAGGACGCTTCGTATCTCAGTCACCACCTGACCGGATTTGGTCCTATCCTTCGGAGTGGCAAAGACAAGGTCAAGGCTCTTCCCGTCGCTCCACAACTGTTGAGCGGTGCTCAGAGGAACCAGAACCTGGTCGTCGTGGCGGCTGTTTATGGTGGACATCTGCAGTTCTTTCTCAACAGCCACGCCTACGATGAGAAACGATACACCGCGAATCTTTATCTTTTGGCCGACCGGATCGAGATCTTCGCCAAAAAGCTGCTTTCTGACGTTATTGCCGATGAACGCGAAACGCCGCCGATTCCTGATATCATCCTGGCTGATGAATCTTCCCTTCGCCACCTGCCAGTTGTTCATCTTTTTGGCAACAGGCAGGACCCCACGGATATTGTACTGTCGGGCTTCTGTTTCCGATTTCACCTGGTAATATTGGCTTATCTGC
>JAOUKO010000027.1 GCA_029882525.1 Candidatus Aminicenantota bacterium
CTGGAAGTGGGTGCGGACAGAGTGGTGGCGGCTGTTGCCGCCTACGCCAAGCACGGCGGACCCTGTATCGTTGTTGATTTCGGGACGGCGACGACCTTTGACGCGGTCTCGTCCAAGGGGGAGTATTTGGGAGGAGCGATTGCTCCAGGGATTCAGATTTCGGCCGAAGCCCTGTATCTCAAGACCGCCAAGCTTCCCCGCATTGAGATAAAAAAACCCGAGAAGGCGATCGGCCGCACCACAGTGGCCAGTATGCAGTCCGGCCTCTACTTCGGCTATATCGGTCTCGTCTCCAGGATCATCGAGGAGATAAAAAGAGAACTGGGAGAGGAAGCGACCGTGGTCTCCACCGGAGGCTTTGGTGCCCGGATCAGCCATGAATTGAACTCTGTTGATATTTATGAGCCTGATCTCATACTGGAAGGGCTGCGGATCCTTCACCAGAGAATGAGGGAGTGAATTTTTACTCTTCCGGGAGATGCTGTGGAAAAGACGGAACAGGAAAGAAGCGAATATTTTCAATCGATCGCCCGGTTTTTCTTCAAACAGCGGGGAGCCCCTTTTTTTCTCTCTTCCAAGGACCTTGACCTCATAGCGCGCTGGGAAAAGAGGAAAATTCCCCTTCCCGTGGTCCTGGAAGGGATCAGGAGGTGTTTTGAGAATTATGCACGAAAGCCGGGAAAAAAGACCAAGATCCAGACCCTGGCTTTCTGTGAGATGCAGGTCCTCCGGGATTTCGACCAGCACAGAGAGAGAAGGGTCGGTTTAGAGGGGATGCGGGTTGAGAGAGAGGGAAAAAGGGAGAGAGCCCTGGCAGAGGTGATGAGGTTCTTGGAAGCACTTCCCCCGGAAGTGGGTTATTTGAAAGAGGCTTACTCTAGGGCGCAGGAATTATTATCCCGGAGTCATGTGGATGAAGAAGAGCTTGAACGCTTAGAGAGCGAAGTCGAGGCCCTCATCTGGAACCGTTCTCCGGAGGATGAGAAGAGAAAGGCAAAGAGGGAGGCCGCAGTTGAATTTAAATGGAGGGATGAGGAAGGTCTGTCCAGGATCTCCAGGATAAAGCGGGTGAAAAGCATGAGAGATAAGCATGAAATTCCTTACATCTCTCTTTTTTATTATTGATTCGTATAATTGGGGTCAGGGCTCGACATTAGACACCTGGCCACCAAGGGTATTAAAATATGACTTTTAGAGAGACGTAACTGAATAGTAGATAATATCTAATGTCGAGCCCTGATCCTTTTTATATATAGGTGACGAGAGAAACGATGGAGAGTGAGATTGTAGACCTCCTCAGGAAAAGAAGGGAAGGCCTGAGTTTCCAGAAGATCGCGCGAGAACTCCATCTTTCCCCAAAGGAGAAATATCGTCTGGGGAAAGCCCTGAAAAGGCTGGAAAGCCAGAATATTATCCTGAGACTGAAGAGGAAATATCATGTTCCCGCCAGAACGAACCTGATAAGGGGCCGGTATATCCCTTCCCTCAGAGGATTCGGGTTTGTTACTCCTGAAGAGGGAGGGGCCGAGGATATCTTCATTCCTGCCCGCTACACCGCGGGTGCTGTCAGAGGAGACCTGGTGGAGATTCTCTATCGCGCCAAAGGAAGGAAAGGGAAGCCCGAGGGCCGGGTGGTCAGGATCCTGAAAAAGGAAAGGAAGACCCTGCTCGGGTTCTACCGGGAACGCTGGGGGGATTCCTTTTTCTCCCCTTTGGATTCTCCCTTTTCCGAGGAAATCCCTCTAACCTGGGGAAGGGATCGTCCTCTCCGGTCGGGGACGATCGTTGAAGTCGACAGGAAGACCTGGCGCCTGATTGAAGTCCTGGGTATGCCTGATGAACCGGGCGTGGATACCCGGGTGGTCATCAAGAAATACGGCCTGCTGTCTGTCTTTGCTCAGGAATCCCTGGATGAAGCCAACAGTATTTCGGCTGAAATAGGCCCGCAGGAGAGGAAAACAAGAAAGGATTTCAGGAAGTGGAAGACAGTCACCATCGATGGTGAGAACGCCCAGGATTTCGACGATGCTGTGAGCGTGAAGAGGCTGGCGAACGGTCATTTTCTGCTGGGGGTTCACATCGCTGATGTCTCTCATTTTGTTAAGCCCGGCACGTCTCTGGATAAGGAGGCTTTCGGGAGAGGGACCAGCGTCTATTTCCCGGACTTGACTCTTCCCATGCTGCCGGAGAGGCTCTCCAACAATATCTGCAGCCTCAGGCCCAGGGAGGACAGGCTGGCGTTTTCTGTGCTGCTCAAGATCAATCCTGAAGGCGAGGTGGTCGAGGATGAGTTTGTCCCTTCCTTGATTCGAACTGAGGAGAGGATGACCTACGCCTCGGTCTTCAAGATTTTCCAGGGCGACGATAAAGAGAAAAGGAAGTTTTCTCCTCTGGCCCCGGATTTGTTATTGATGAAGCAGCTGGCTTCCCTGCTGCGGAGGAACAGGGAAAAAGAAGGAAGCCTGGATTTTGACCTGACGGAGCCTGAGCTTGTCTATAAGGAAGGAAGCCTTCATTCTGTGGTTTCTCTTGAAAGGAACGAGGCCCATCAGCTCATCGAGGAATTCATGCTCGCCGCCAACGAGGCAGTGGCCTGCTTTTTGGGGCGGGAAAAGGTCTCCCTCCTCTACCGGGTTCACCCTCGGCCCGCCCTGAAAGACCTGGAAAGATTAAAAGAGATGCTGGCCCATTTTGGCCTCGCCCTTCCCCCGCTGAAGAAGATAGGCTCGAAGGACCTGCAGGGCATTCTCAAAGAAGTGGAGGGCAAGAGTGAGGAGAAGTTCGTCAGTTTGCAGGTTCTCAGGTCATTGAAGCTGGCCGTCTACTCCGAGGAGAACGAGGGGCATTATGGGCTGGCCAAAAAGGAATACACTCATTTCACCTCTCCTATCAGAAGGTATCCGGACTTGGTGATCCACCGGATCTTAAAAGAAGTACTCGAGCGGGAGAGGGGAAAAACCTCTTCCCTCTCTTCTCTGGCCCAGCACTGTTCCCAGCGTGAGCGGGCAGCGGAGGAGGCCGAGCGCGGGCTTCTGGAATGGAGAATCCTGCGGTTCCTCAAACAGAAGCTGGGGGAAGAATTTAATGGTATAATCGTAGATATCACCAGAGCGGGCCTGGTCGTGGAGCTCGATGATTATTTCGTCGACGGGATTGTTCCCTATTCCGATTTAGGCGGAGATTATTACCTGAAGAGAACAGGAAAGACCCTGGTCGGAAAAAGGACTGGACGCACGTTCGAGCTTGGAGACAGGACAAGAGTGACCCTGGCCTCAGTCGACCCCATCCTGAAAAGGATGAGTTTATCTCTGAGTGAGGAAGAGAGAGAAAAGGCATGATAAACACGAGCTGTTTTGATGCCGCTGTGGATTTCGTTCCGGCAGGCGGGCAGATGCGACTGGAAGCCTGGATACTCATCAAGGGTAAAAAGATTCCCGCTTCTCTCCATTTTTACGAACAGGCTCAGAAGAAAGAACCGGGGCCCTGGTTGGCCAGAGTTCAACTCCACCAGCCCTTATCTTTAAAATGGAATGATGATTTTGAGGTCCAGGAGTCAGGACGAAATGTCATCCTGGGAAAGGGACATGTTCTCAACCTGGATTCGGATAAGGTCACCCGGACAAAGATCAAAAAAAGAGTGGCTTTTTTGGAGAGCCTGCAGGGAGAAGAGAGGGATATGATTCTCGGGCTGGCCCGGAAAAAAGGCATGCAGGGCATAAGGGAGAAGGAAATTCATGATTTTTCCTCACTGGCTCAGGAGTCTCTGCTGAGCTTGGCCCAGCTGCTGGAAGAAGAAGGAAAAGTCAGGATACTCTCGTTCACCCCTCTTTTTCTTGTGGCCCAGGAGAGCCTGAATTTTCTCTTCCAGAAGATAATGGTCTTTCTTGAACGCTTTCACCGGAAAAGCCCTCAAGCCGCAGGCGTCAGCCTGGAGAGTATCAAGAAGAGATTCGACCTTCATCCCAGGATTCTTTCCCTGGCCCTGAGGCATCTCCAGCACACAGGACAAATCAAGGAAGCGGGAGGAAAGATTTCGCTGTCAGGATTTCAGGTTATATTCACTCCAGAGGACAACAAGATTTTAGGCCAGATGGAGGAGATGTGTTTAAAGGGACAATTTCGCCTGTTTTCTCTGGATGAGCTCCGGCGACACTTTCGGCTTTCCCCCCCAAAGCTGGACAGTATGCTCTCTTTCCTCATCGAACGAAATAAGATAGTCCAGGGAAAGGACGGGTTGCTCCTTCATTCCCAATGGCTGGATGAGATCATCCACAAGGTCAGGAAATCCAGGAGAAAAGAGCTGTCTGTCGGTGATTTCAAGGAGATGACCGGACTCACCCGGAAGTATGTTATTCCCCTTCTGGAATTACTGGATCAGATGGGCGTGACACGGAGAAAAGGATCTGTCCGCAAGGTCCTCTAAGCTCTTATTTTTTCTTTTTCTTTTTTTGGTCTTTCTTATCCAGAGCAGTTTTCAGCTTCTCCGCAAATAACCCGAAGGTCGGTTCTCCGGTGACTGCGGGCTTAGGTTTCGCTTCCTCTTTCCGGGCGGCAACCTTCTTCTTTTCCCTCACCGTTTCTTCGACGACTCTTTCTTTTATGGCAAAAAGGGCTTCCTGCTCGCCTTCTTCAGCCTCTATTTTCTCTTCGATGATCTTCCTGACTCCTTTTTGTGCCCGAGGCAGTCTCTCCGCTTCCATTCTCATTCTCTTTTTCTTTGAGATTTTTTCTTTCTTTGGCGGATACGGCCTTTTGACTCCTTCTTCAGGTTCAGCTTCGATCCTCACCTCTTCAGCGGGGGCTTCGAACTTCACCCTTTCCCTTCTTTCCCTCTCGGGTACAGATGGGATTGTTTCAACAGGGCTTTCAAAGGCGGGGGCGGCCGGAGGTCCTTCCTCGACCATTTCTTCTGCTGCCGGGATTTCAGGAAGGATTTCCACTCCTTCTTCGGGTCTTTCCTCCTCTTCTGCCGCTTCGATCTTCTCCTTGTAGATGAAGACCCCCTTGTTCTTTTCCGAGCGTGAGAACTCTGGAATGGCGAGAAGGGTCTTTTCCACGTCTTCCTGTGTCGTGCGTTTGAGGATATCGACCAGGTGATAAGCCCGGAGATAGTGGAGGGAGCATTTTTTCCCAACCAGGCCGAAATTCTTGAAAACGAGAATAAGAAGTTCCGCCAGATCCAGTTTGTGCCTTTGATCGTAGAGAGAGAAGAGCCTTTTCAGGGTCTCTGTTTCCAGATGGATGATTTTATTAGGGATGGAGAAAGTGAAGACCTCCTCCCCGCTCTGGTCGAGGACGTCCTGTTTCGGGTCATAGGTGACCTTTAACACAGAGATCTTTTTCTTGGACTTCTTCAGCCAGAAGCTGAACTGGTTCAGGCCTTTTCTCTCTAAGGTAAGGCTTGCTCCCTGGGGAACATTGTTCATCTCGTAGAACTCTTCTAGGCCCAAGAGGAAGCCGGATGAGGGGTAATAATACACAACATAGTCTTTTTCCCCTTCTGTATCGGTGAAAATGTACTCCCTTGCCGATGAGAATTCTTTGCTCATGGATTTGGGGATTTTTATGCCTCCGGAGAGGATCTCTCTCCAGCCGAGATAGACTTTTAACGGGGATTCCTGAGGGGAGACACCCTCTTCCGCCTGTTCTTCCACATAGGCCGGGACCTTGGCTTTAGGGGCAGAGAGAGGCAGATCCTGCGGCGTGGATTGGAGGGCCTTTTTTAAGTGCCATTTTCCCCACTCGATAGGAGAGACCTGGATGAAATCCTTCTTGTGTTTTTTATCCAGCGTGAAGGTGAGGCTCAAACAGTAGAGGTCAAAGAGGTCATCTGTGCTCTTGATATTGAAGAATTTATCCACAAGTTCTGTGGTCGCCGCAGACATGTTCGTTTTCTGGAGAAAATCTTTGATCTTTTCTATCTTGTCTTTCTGGATCTCGATTTGTTTTTCTGTGAGCTGCCAGTGGTCGTTCCAGTTAAAGAATTTAGAGGATTTGCTGAGAGCGGAGTTGAGATTCCTTTCCAGTTTTTTGAGATCCCTGTCTGTCATCGGAAGGGCGCTTAGCCGGGGGTCCTCCTTTTTCTCGATTATCTCAGAAGCTTTGGCTTTGCCTTCGCAGTTACTGGGAAGAAGGACCTGAGTTTTTGTTTTCTTCATGTAGTCGATGTATTTCCGGAATATCCCTCCTCCCGAGTAGTCCACTTCCAGCATCTCGCAGTTGAAATCTTTGTAGTCGGTTTTCTCCACGACCTCCAGGACGACAGCTCCCTTGTAGGGTTCCACACCCTTGCTGCTGACCATCAAGGGCTCATCGTATTCTTTATAGATAAAATCCCCGACCTCATACTTGCAGTCGGAGTCGTACTTCTTGACTTCCTGCTCTAGCTGGCGGGATGTCTTCTTGTAAGCCAGCTTTCTCGTTATCTCTTCCAAAGATGAGGGTTTGTTGGATCGAGAGAGCTCTTTTTCTAAGAAGGAAAGATTCGCTTCCGTGATTTGAGTGTTTTCTTTGTCTTCGGTCATTTTTGTTTCTTTTCCATTAACAGGAGCATAATTATTTTTTGGACGTGCAGCCTGTTCTCTGCCTGGTCAAAGACCACAGATTGTGGGGAGTCGATAACCTCGTCCGTGACTTCTTCTCCTCTGTGGGCGGGAAGGCAGTGCATGAACAGAGCATCCGGTTTGGCCTTGGCCATCAGCTCCCTGTTGACCTGGAAGGAGGCAAAGATCTTGGCTCTTTCTTTCTCTTGCTCCTCCTGTCCCATGGAAGCCCAGACGTCGGTATAGACTGCATCAGCACCCTCCACGGCCTGGGAGGGATCATTCGTCAAAAAAAAGCCCGCTCCTGTTTCCGTGGCATCCTCTTCAGCCTGTTTGACTATTTCCGGGTCTGGCTCGAACCCTGAAGGAGTGGCCACGCTTATCTGGCATCCGGCTTTTGCGGCGGCAAAAAGCAGGCTGTGGCAGACATTGTTGCCGTCTCCGACATAGGCCAGTTTCAGGCTGGTGAGGTTCTTATGCTTCTCTTTGAGAGTGAAAAAATCAGCCATGGCCTGACAGGGATGAAGGAGGTCGGTGAGAGCATTGATCACAGGGACTTTGGCGGCTCCGGCCAGGTCTATGACTTCCTGATGGGCGAAAGTCCTGATCATGATGCCGTCCACCCAGCGCTCCATGTTCTTGCCCACGTCGTAAGGGTTTTCCCTTTTTCCCATCTGGATGTCAGAAGGGCTCAGGTAGACCGCTTCCCCACCAAGCTGCAGCATGCCCACTTCAAAGGTCATCCGTGTGCGCAGCGAAGGTTTTTGAAAGATCATCGCCAGCACTTTGTCTTTGAGCTTGCTTCGGTAACGCTGGGGCCGGGCTTTAATGTTCTCGGTCATATCCATGATCTGGCTGAACTCATAGACGCTCAAATCGTGGATGGAAATAAAGTCTTCAAACATCTCTTTCTTACTCCGATATCGAGGCAGTGATCTTAGTGCCTGAACGATCGATCAAGGCCGCTTTGAGCTGGTTGGCTGAAGTGACCAGCGTCTCCTTTCCGCCGCCCTTGATGTATTCGATAGCGGCCCGGATCTTGGGCCCCATCGAGCCCGGGGGGAACTGCCCCTGGGCTAGGTATTCCTCAGCCTGCTCGACCGTCATCACGCTGATCGGCTCTTCATCAGGTGTACCGAAATTCAGATACACCCTGTCCACGTTGGTGAGGATGATGAACAGGTCGGCTTTGACTTCCCGGGCGATCAAACTGGCGGCGTAGTCTTTATCTATCACCGCCTCCACTCCCTCAAAGAGACCCCGGCCGTTGATGATCACGGGAATCCCTCCTCCGCCCGAAGCAACGACGATCTTCCCCGAATGGACCAGGTCACTGATAACCCGTTTGGGGACCACATCTATGGGTTTGGGAGAAGGAACGACTTTGCGGTATCCTCGTCCCGAATCTTCTGTCATTTGCCATTTTTTCTCCCGGGCGAGCATTTGAGCCCTGTATTTGGTGTAAAAGGGCCCGATGGGCTTGGTGGGATTCTCGAAGGCCGGGTCTTCCCTGTCCACCACAACCTGGGTGACCAGGGTGGCCACATCTTTATCCACGGAGCTTTTCCTCAATTCGTTGATGATGGCTTTTTCCAGCATGAATCCCATGCTCCCTTCGGTCATGGCATCGCAGACTTCCAGGCTAAAAGGGGGAATCTTGGTGACGGCTTCTTCCATCTGGATGAGGAGGTTTCCTACCTGGGGGCCGTTGCCGTGGACGATGATGAGGTCATACCCCTTCCTGACCACATGAACCATGAGGCGGGCGGCCTTCTGGGCATTATTCATCTGTTCGTTTTGCAGCCCTCTCTGGTTGCTGGGAAGGATGGCATTCCCGCCGAAGGCAATAAGGGCAATTTTCCTTTTCATCAGAAATCTTTCAAAATCTCCTTCAGGTCCGGGTGGCCGATCTCCTCCAGCGTGTAGGTGACCCGGATGATTCTCTTGCTTGGATTGATCAAGCGGCTGAGGTCAATCGGTGTGCCGCTGACCACAAGGTCACACTCGGCATTATCTATGGTTTGGGCCAGTTCGGACATTTGCTTCTTGCCGTAGCCCATGGCAGGGAGGACATTGTCCAGATGAGTGTATTTCCGGAAGGTTTCCTTGATGCTGCCCACTGCAAACGGCCTGGGGTCGATGATCTTTGCGGCTCTGTTTTGGGTGGCGGCGATGATCCCCGCGCCGTAGGGCATCCCCCCGTGGGTCAGGGTCGGGCCGTCCTCAACGACCAGGACCGTCTTCCCGGTGATATCCTTCCCCTCAGGGACAGAGATGGTCGAGTTAGCCTGGATGATCTTGGCTTCAGGGTTGAATTCCCTGATGTTTTTGAGAAGCAGGTCGAGCTTTTCCTTTTGAGCGCTGTCGACTTTGTTGATCACGATGACCTGAGCTCTTCGGAAATTCGTTTCTCCAGGGTGGTACAAAAGTTCGTGCCCTGGCCGGTGGGGGTCGGTGACAACGATTTCCAGGTTTGACCTGTAGAAGGAAAAATCATTGTTGCCTCCATCCCAAAGGATGATATCCGATTCTTTTTCAGCCTCTTCCAGGATGGCGCCGTAATCCACGCCAGCGTAGACCACGATCCCGTGCTTGATGTGAGGCTCGTATTCTTCCATCTCTTCGATAGTGCATTCCTGGCTGATCATGTCCTCGTAGGTCGCAAAACGCTGGACCTTCTGTTTGACTAGGTCTCCGTAGGGCATGGGGTGGCGTATGACTACGACTTTTTTCCCTTTTTCCTTGAGGAGACGGGCGATTTTCCGGCTTGTCTGGCTTTTTCCGCATCCTGTCCGGACTGCACAGATTGAAATCAGGGGGAGCTTGCTGTCGATCATGGTTTCATTCGGCCCGAGAAGAGAGAAGCTTGCCCCGGCCGCGTGCACCTCCGAGGCCTTATGCATGACGTACTCGTGGGAGACATCGCTATAAGCGAAAAAAACCTCGGAGATGTCGTGTTTTTTGATCAGAGAGGAAAGCTCCGCTTCAGGGTAGATGGGGATCCCGTCGGGATACAGGTCGCCCGCAAGGGCGGAAGGGTATTTTCTGTCCTCGATATCCGGAATCTGAGTGGCGGTGAAGGCGACTACCTGGTAGTCTGGGTTTCCCCGGAAATAGACGTTGAAGTTGTGGAAATCTCTTCCTGCTGCTCCCATGATGATGGCTTTTTTCATCCTGTAACTCCTTAAAAATCAGTCCTAAGTATAATACACCCCCTTGAATTATTCAATGCTTCAATGGGCTCTGACCCCTTGTTTTGGATATTTTATTTTTTTCTGGAGGGTCCCTTTTTCGGAAACTTGGGGAGACGGGGTTTCCCTGGAGGGGTGCGGGATTTGCGGAGCTTTTGCCAGGCGGGCTTTTGCCGTTTATCTATTCCACGTGGCATCGTATTAATCGGGGACTGTCCCCAGTTTACTTTTTGGAGACTGTCCCCTTTTCCTCACTTTTCCTTATATTACTCCACGCGTAAACCGATTAACGCACATAAACACTATTCCCATTTTATTTAGAGCGGCAGGATTTCCGCGCTGAGCGTCTCGGTATCCACAAGCGCTACTGTGCTTTTTCCCGAGACCCATCCTCCGGCTTCGCCGGGATTAACGATCAGGGTCTTGCCCTTTTTCTGAATTTCAGGCGAATGCGTGTGGGCAAAAACGATGACGTCGTATTGACCGGAGGCGGCATGCCTCTTGAGGTCAGCGGGCACATGGGCGAGGTAGTATTTTCTACCCTTATGGCTGAAAACGAAAGGCTCTTTTTTGACCTCTCCGAAGGAGGCCAGGGCTTTCTCCAGCCCTTTTTTCTCTCCATCACAGTTGCCGAACACGGCTTTAACCGGACAGTCGAGAGCCTCCAGCTCCCGAGCGGCAAACGGAGCGATGAAATCACCGGCATGGATGACCAGCTCACAACCTGCATCCTTGAAGAGGCGGACGGCCTTTTTTATCGCAGGGAGATTATCGTGTGAATCGGCCATGATCCCGATCATTCTCTTTTCCTCATCCGCATTCGTTCTGATGGTTCTCTTCGATTTTGTGTGGGTAATTCAATGATTAAAATACACGGAAATGGCATCGCTCCCTTCAGATTTTTAACGCCATTCCCTCACCGTCCCTCTCGGCGCCTGCGTAACTCCGCACTCAAGGCATGTCACTTCCAACCGGATATTCGTACTCCATCATTTTTCATCAGATCGATCCTCTCGTGCTCAAACATACTCGGCGGCCGATTTCATCGGCTTCCCTCGATGGACGGTTCGGGAAGGCTAAACCTGAAAGGTCGCTTCTTCCATTCCCGTGTATTTTGCCCACACTATCTGGAAGAGAACCATCCTGATTTTATTCTAGAGAAAACAGGGCGAATTGTCGAGGCACATTCGCGCCACTTGACCTCCCTGCCAATCATGTTTTTTCATTCCTGACGGAGCAGTAAGGCAAAATTGGTGCATGAATGCTCATCTAGCCGATGCAGCAGGGATAGTTTCCGGGGCCTGAGTTACGAACCCTTTGTCATCTTTTGGGGCCGTATTCCACTAGGCGGAGCGGGCCGTCCTGGACGAGGCCGATCCCAGGGGCATAGATTTTGTATTCTTTTTCTCTGGGCTCGAGGGGTGTCGTTTCCTCGGTCTTCAGGCAGTTGCGGTACTCACCGGCCGACGTTTTGAGCGATTCAGTGATAGAGACGATTTCCGCCCGGTCCATGGCAACCTTAGGGGCTATTTCCTGGTAGTAGCGTGCTCCTACGACGGGCGTTCCCGGGACCATCAGCCCGAATTTCGCTCCATCTTTCCCGGATTCCCAGGCTCCTTCGTGGCCCGTGATTTTTCCGTTCTTGTAGATGTCGACTTCTTCGCCGAAATAGTAAACGCCGTTGTCGGCAGTGTTCAGGGCGAAGAAATTCCGCGATACTTCGACGAGCTGGCCGCTCTTGAATTCCCTCTCCTCGACGACCCGAGTTTCGACGCCGTCGATGATTCTGGTTTCGTCGAGGACCGTAACGAAGAGCATGACTTTCCTCAAACCCTCCTGGCCTTCGAGCCTCAGTTGGTAGCTCGGCTCGAGGATGAAATAGCGATTCGCCCCGGTCGAGACGAAATCTCTCTTATCTATGTCAAAGGTCTCGGCCCAGACTTTCTTGGCGGCCTTCTGGCAGGAGAAGAGAAATCCCCCGGAAAAAGCCGCTGCCAAAACGAGACACAAGGGGAAAGCTATCTTAAACCGCATGGATTTGCCTCCTTCTTCAACAATTGTAATCCCGGAGGCGGCATTAATCAATGGAAAAGGGTGCTTACGCGCGTTTATTTGATATTGACACATGGAGCGTAAATTATTTATTATAGATAAGCTGCGAGAGAGTAGGCGCGTAGCTCAGTGGGAGAGTGCTTCCTTGACGCGGAAGAGGTCGAGGGTTCGATACCCTCCGCGCCTACCACTTTTTTTACAGCGATTGATCAAAGAAGAATTAAAGAGCAAGGATGTTTTGTCTGCCATGCTGAATACAGATAGATTTTAATGGCTGAATCGGTAAAGGTAAAAGCTGAGGGGTCTGTTTTTTCGGTTAAGAAAGGAACTCTCCTCTCCGATGTTATCCCCCGTCTCAAGCTGTCCAAAGAACCTCTATTTGCCAGGATTGAGGGACAGCTGGCGGGATTGGAGACCCCTTTAGAAAAAGATACGGAGGTCCGATTGGTTTACGAAGGTTCTGATGATGCCCTGGATGCATTAAGGCACAGCTCTGCCCATCTGATGGCGCATGCGGTTCTCGAGCTTTTTCCCGACACGCAGACCGGGATCGGCCCGGCCATAGAGGATGGATTCTTCTATGATTTCTTAAGAGACAAGCCTTTCACGCCCGATGACCTCCAGCTCATAGAGGAAAAAATGCGGGAGCTGGCGAAGAAGGATATTCCCATCCAGAGGTTGACTCTTTCCAAAAAAGAAGCTCTGCGCATCTTCAGAGAGATGGGTCAGAAGCTGAAAGTGGAGCTCATCGAGGAGAAGGGAGGCAAAGAGGTCACCTGCTACAAACAGGACGGTTTTATTGATTTCTGCTTGGGCCCTCATCTCTCCTCCACCGGCCGCATCAAGCACTTCAAGCTTCTTTCAGTCTCCGGAGCCTACTGGAAAGGAGATGAAAAAGGGATTCAGCTCCAGAGGATCTACGGCACATCCTTTTTTTCGGGGAAAGATCTCAAGGAACACCTCCTCCTTCTGGAAGAAGCCAGAAAGAGGGATCATAGAAAGCTCGGGCCAGAGCTCGACCTTTTCAGTTTCAGCGAGGATATGGGAGCAGGACTGATCCTCTGGCATCCCAAGGGAGCCACTATCAGGCGCATCATCGAAGATTATTGGAGGGAAGAGCACATCCGGGATGGGTATGAGTTCATCTACGCTCCCCATATAGCCAAGCTGGACGTCTGGAGGAGAAGCGGGCATACCGAGTTCTACGAGGCCATGTACCCTCCGCTTCTCAGCGAGGGTATTGAGTACGAGCTGAAGCCGATGAACTGTCCTTTCCATGTCATGGTCTTCAACTCCCGGCAGCGGTCCTACCGCGACCTGCCTCTGCGCTGGGCAGAACTGGGAACAGTCTACCGTTACGAGAGAAGCGGAGTCCTCCACGGACTCCTGAGAGTCAGAGGGTTCACTGTTGACGATGCTCACATTTTCTGCCGGGGTGACCAGCTCGAGGACGAGATCAAGAAGGTCATCTTCCTTGCCTTAAGGATGATGAGTACTTTCGGTTTCCAGGAGTACGATATCTTTCTTGCCACTCGACCCGAGAAGTACGTGGGGGAAGTCAAGGACTGGGATAAGGCCACTCTGGCGTTGGAGAAGGCCCTGAAAGGAGCCAAGCTTGATTTTCAGGTGGATGAGGGAGAGGGTGTTTTCTACGGTCCTAAGATCGACATCAAGGTCAAGGATGCTTTGAAAAGGTCCTGGCAGTGCACCACAATCCAGCTCGACTTCAACCTGGCAGAGAGGTTCGACCTGCATTATGTCGGCGAGGATGGAAAGCATCACCGGCCTTACTTGATTCACCGGGCCATCCTGGGCTCTCTGGAAAGATTTTTTGGAGTTTTGATCGAGCATTATAATGGAAACTTCCCTGTCTGGCTGGCCCCATTCCAGGCGGTCATCCTCCCCATCGCCGACAGGCATAACGGCTATGCGCAATCTCTGGATAAGATATTCAAAGAGAATGGATTAAGGTCCCAGTTGGACCTGCGCCGGGAAAAGATCGGTCATAAGATCAGAGATGCAGAAACTCAAAAGATTCCTTTCATCCTGATCGTGGGAGACAAGGAAGTCAAGAACGGAACAGCCTCCCTGAGGGTCCATACTGTGGGAGATAAAGGCGAGGTGAACGTCAACGAATTCCTTGAAAAAGTCAAGGAATTGGATAAGAATAAATCATTGACTATGAAAATTTAAAGGAGGTCAGTCATTATAAGACGGAGATTTGATCAAAGGCGGCGCGGGGAAAGGCCTCACAGGATCAATGAAATGATAAGAGCCAAAGAAGTCAGGATTATCGACGAGAACAAGGAGCAACTCGGGATCAAGTCTATAGATGAGGCTCTCACCATTGCTGGAGACAGAGGCTTGGACTTGGTGGAGATCGCTCCTCAGGCCGTACCCCCGGTATGTCGGATCATGGATTACGGTAAGTTTCTTTACGAATTACATAAAAAAGCTCATGAGGCGAAGAAGCATCAGAAACAGATTCAGGTCAAAGAGATCAAATTCAGACCCAAGATCAGCATTCATGATTACAATTTCAAGATGCGGCACATCCAGAGGTTCCTCGGTGAAGGCAACAAGGTCAAAATAACCATCATGCTCAGAGGAAGAGAGAGAGCAAAACCGGAATTGGGCACCCAATTCCTGGAGAGGGTTTTGGAAGACACCAGGGACATCGCCTTTAAGGATGGTGACGTTCGCAGGCAATCCTGGGCTGTTTCGACTCTGCTCAGTCCCGTGAAGTCAGGAGGAAAAGATGCCAAAGCTAAAGACACACAAGGGAGCCCAAAAAAGGTTCAAGATAACGGGGAAAAAGAAGATAGTTTACAATAAAGCCTACAAGAGCCATCTTCTGACCAAGAAATCAGCGAAGAGGAAGAGGAATTTAGGTAAGAAGGCTCTCGTCAAGGCCCCGGACCGGAACAAGGTTAAAAGAATGCTTCCCTACTCGTTTTAGAGACCGGACTCTCTAAGACGCCTCTGATCATCACCCAAGGAGTAAGAAAATGCCTAGAGTAAGAAGAGGACCAAAAAAAAGGATAAGAAGGGCAAAGATCCTGAAGCTGGCTAAAGGATACTGGGGTGCACGAAGCCACAATTACCGCACAGCCAAGGAAGCGGTGGAGAGAGCTCTTCAGTATGCCTACAGGGACAGGAGAACACGCAAAAGGGACTTCAGACGGCTGTGGATCATCCGGATCAAAGCCGCGGCCGAGAACAACGGCCTCTCCTACGCCCGCTTTATTCACGGCCTGAAAGAGCTGAATATAGCCCTCGACCGGAAGATCCTGGCGGACCTCGCCGTCAACTCCCCCCAGACGTTTTTGGCCCTTGTGGAGAAAGTCAAACAATCCGCCGCTTAATGAGTCGAGCGGCTGCAAAAAGGGGCCTGGCCCCTTTTAAAGCAGGATCATGAAAGACCTGAAAGCCAGAATAGAAAAACTCAAGAGAGACTTTGACAAGGCTTTATCTGGAGTGAAGGATGAAAAATCCCTCCAGGAAGTCCGCAATATCTATTTGAGCCGGAAAAGAGGGGCTGTCAAGCTTCTTTTTGAAGAGCTTAAAGCATTGAAGCCTGAAAAAAGGGCGCAGGCCGGCCAGCTGGTCAACAGCCTGAAAAAGCACGTGGTGGCAAAGGTTTCAAGGCTCAAGGTCAAGCTCGCCGCATCTAAACCTGGCGTGAGAGCAAGGAAAGGCGACCTCACCCTGCCGGGCGTGAGAGGATACTGGGGAGCACCTCATCCCGTCGTGCTTTTTCAGCAAAAGATCGAGAACATTTTCATCGCTATGGGTTTTTCCATCGAGGAAGGCCCGGAGATAGAGACGGATTACTATAATTTTGAGGCCTTGAATTTCCCGCCTCATCACCCGGCCCGTGACGACTGGGATACTCTCTACATCTCCGATGACCTGCTGCTCCGGACGCACACCTCACCTGTTCAGATTCGGGCCATGGAGAGGAGAAAGCCTCCGATAAGGATCATCGTCCCCGGGAAAGTCTACCGCAGAGAAACCCCTGACCCGACCCATCTTCCCATGTTCTACCAGGTGGAAGGCCTGGCGGTGGACAAGGGCATCACTTTTGCCGATCTCAAGGGAACGCTGGAGCATTTTCTCAAGACTCTCTTCTACGAGAAGCTCAAGATCAGGTTTCGCCCTAGCTTCTTCCCCTTCACCGAGCCCTCGGCAGAAGTGGATATCGAGTGTTTGGTCTGTAAGGGAAAGAATGAGCAGTGCCGGGTCTGCGGTGGGAGCGGATGGAAGGAGATCCTGGGATCGGGGATGGTGGACCCTCAGGTTCTGAAGAACGTCAACATCGACCCGGAGCAGTACTCGGGGTTTGCCTTCGGTATGGGCATAGAGAGAACAGCCATGTTCGCTTACCAGATACCCGATATGAGATATTTCTTTGAGAATGATTTGAGGTTCAACAGGCAGTTTTCGATAAAATGAAGATAAGTCTGGATTGGCTCAAGGATTTCGTCGATATTGACCTGTCTCTCTCTGTGCTGATCAACAGGCTGGATATGATCGGCATGATGGTGGAAGAGTGGGAAGAGAAGGATTCAGACATCATCCTGGACATCGAAACCTACGCTAATCGGCCGGATACGCTCGGACATCTGGGTATCGCGCGCGAGATCGCTGCCGCACTCGGGTTGAAAATGAAGAAGCAGGAATGGCCTCTGGTCGAGTTGGAGCAAAAAACCTCAGAGCTGTGCGATGTGCAGATCCGGGATGCTGACCTTTGCCCCCGGTATACCGGGATCGTCGTCAAAGGGGTCAAGGTCGGGCCTTCCCCTGACTGGCTGCGGAAAAGGATCGAGGCCATGGGCCTCAAACCCATCAACAATGTGGTTGATGTGTCCAACTATGTTCTCTTCTCGACCTCCCATCCCATCCATGCCTTTGACCTGGCAAAGCTTGCTGGCCGAAAAGTCATCATCCGCCGGGCCAAGGCTGGAGAAGTCATAAGGACTCTGGAAGAAGAGGACGTCATCCTGACTTCGGATATGCTGGTAATCGCCGATGAGGAAAGGCCTGTGGCCATTGCCGGAGTCATAGGGGGGCTGAAATCCTCTGTCCAGGGGACCACTCAGGATGTGTTTATCGAGAGCGCCTATTTCAACCCCGTTTCGGTGAGAAAGACGAGCAAAAAAACAGGCATTTCCACCGATGCCTCCTACCGCTTCGAGAGAGAAGCGGACATCTCCTTTCCGCCCCAGGCCGCCCTGATGGCTGCCTCTATCCTGACTCAATTCGGGGGAAAGGTCTCCAAAGGCATTATGGATGTCTACCCGAAGCCGAAGAAGGAGAAAACCGTCATCCTCAGGTACCAGCGCGTCTTTGGCCTTCTCGGCCTGGAGATCGATGAGAAATTCACAGAGAAGACTCTCTCTCACCTTGGATTCCGGTTAGAGGCTCAGCGGAAGGGTGTCTGGCAGGTCAAAGTCCCTCATTTCCGGGTCGATGTGGAAAGGGAGGCCGACCTGATTGAAGAGATCGCCCGCTTTTACGGCTATGACAAGATCCCCGTCCATTTTCCACCTTTAAGAGTCCCGGAGCCCCCTCTGGATGAGAAAAGGGAGAAAATAGAGAAGACTCGCCAGCTGCTCTTTAATCATGGTTTCGATGAAGTGTTGAATTTCAGCTTTGCTGACCCGGAAAGGGAGGCTTCATTCCAGACCGGCCGCGAAGCCGTCGAGATTCGAAACCCGATCTCACAGAAGGCCTCGATCCTCAGGACGACTCTTCTGGGCGGATTGCTGGATAATTTAGTCTGGAACAGAAACAGAGGGGCTGAGGGAATACATCTCTTTGAGATCGGGAATATCTATTTCTGGCAAAAAAAGAAAACCCATGAGCAGCTCACGCTCGCCGTTGTGGCCACGGGTCCGATCGGTCCGGCTCACTGGCAGAGGAAGACCAAAGAGGCCGACTTTTTCCATCTCAAAGGCGCTTTGGAGTCTTTGATGTCTTATTTGAGATACGAGCCTTTCTCCTTTAAGAAAACGAACCATATCTTCTTTGAAGAAGACAGTTCCCTGGCCCTGGCCCAAAAAGGGGAGACGATCGGACACTTCGGGTTGCTCAAGAAGGGCCTGCGCGACCGCTATTCTATCGACGGGCCTGTCTGGGCAGCCGAGCTGAACCTGGAAGTTCTGTTCAAAAAGAAGCCTCAATCCTTTCAGTATGTCCCGGTCACCAGGTTTCCGACCGTCACCCGCGATGTCTCCTTTATTGCCGGCCAGGATGTGACCTTCCAGGATATCAAAGAAGCTGTGGAGAAGCTCTCCCTTCCCTACCTGGCGAGCTTCGACATCTATGACCTTTTTTCGGGCTCGTCCATTCCAAAGGGGAAAACCAGCTTGTCCCTTCGATTTGAATACAGTCATCCTGAGAGAACATTGAAAGCACAGGAAGTCGATAAGCTCCAGAAGAAGGTAATCGACACTTTAAAGAAAAGTTTCAACTTTCTCTTAAGAGAAGGAGGGAAAATTGACAAGTGAATTGGAAAGGATTAAAATACTCGAGGGAAAAGTCTCCCATGTTGTCGAATACATCAACAAGCTTCTCGACGAGAATACCAAGCTGAAGCAGCAGATAAAAGATTTAAAGACAGAGAAAAAGGATTTCGATGACCAGACAAAGAAGCTGGAGAAGCTTGACGAGGATTTGAAGAAATTAGAGAGCGAAAGAAAGCTCTTGAAAGAAAAGATCGAGGTTATAATAGGTCAAATAGACCAAGTCGGGCTATGACAGACAGAATAATCGAAATCGAGATTTTCGGACACAAACACAAGATAAAAGTCAAAGGAGAAGAGGATGAAAAATACATAGGCCGATTGACTTCCTATGTTGACCAGAGAATGCGCGAAGTCGCTTTCAAATCAAAATCGGCTGACATATTGAAAATCGCGGTTTTGGCCGCGCTGAACATCGCTGATGACTATTTTGTATGCCGGAAGAAACTGGATCAACTGGATGAAGCAATCGGCCATATGGAGAGCGAAATAGAAAGTCTGGAGGATTGTCTTTCCAAAGATGAGAATACTTTCAAGAATATTGAAGACACCACTTGAAAAACCAAGAATTAATGTTATCAAGCTCATAGATGAGTTGAGGGGAAATCTTGCTTTTCAGGGGAGAATATACTGGTGTGTCGCTTCCCCGAAAATGCATCTCCTGGTTACTCGGGAGAAGTGCGGGTTATTGGATTTTGACCTGGCAGGTTCTCTTCTTTGCTGTGAAACCGAAGATGTGATTCTCTCTTAATCCTCCCGGCTTTCATCTCCTTTGATACACCTGAAAAGGAGGTGGACACAATGAATACAATGCTGTTGGTTCTCTTTGGAGTGCTCATTCTTTTAGCTGGTTCCATACTTTTTATTTTGATCAGAAAGGCTTCAGGAGTCCGGGCTATCCTCCGTGCTACCCAGGAAGCCAGGAATATTCAGGAGAAAGCGCAA
>JAOUKO010000217.1 GCA_029882525.1 Candidatus Aminicenantota bacterium
CTCCCGCAGAAGTTGTCGCAGGCTCCCCAGTTCGTCACGTATTTTTTAAGCCATGATTCCAGAACAGGAAAGTCCTTTTTTTCGAAAGTATTCCTCAAGCGAAAAGCCCAGTCAAAAGCGACTCCCCGCTCTTCTAGATAGCCCGATTCCAATAATTTCTCGCAGAGGCGGAATATCTCCTGTTTGGGTCTGTCTTTTATGGCTGCAAAATATTTTCGCGTGATTTTTCTGAACACAGGGGTTTTGACTCCAAGCAGTTTGACTTCCTGATCGGGTTTGAAGAACCTGTGAACAGACTTCCGGTATTTCTCGTCCGCGTTTTTTTTGAGTTCCTTCCTTATTTCCCTGAGAATCTTGTTCGCTTCAGACATGTTCATGCCTCCTCTTTATTCAGGCTGCTTCTTTTTGCGGGGAATTTTGATGGAAGGGATTTTCATTGTCTTAACGCAGGATGTGTCGACATCTTTTTTAGCCATGGGATTGCTTATACCAGACTGAAAGACAGAAGACAAGCGATTACAAATTCTTATTGACAGGCAAGCCTTTCATCATAAAATAGGAACAATGGTGAATACGGGTCGAGGAGGGTATTTTAATGCGCAAGCAAGGACAGTCAGAAATCTTCACCGGAAGATTATTATCCCTGGATGCGCTTCGCGGATTCGATATGTTCTGGATCATCGGCGGTGACTGGATATTCGCAGGGCTGTGTGCTGTATCGAAGAATCCAGTAACAGAAGCCATAAGCAGTCAGCTCAGACATGCGAAATGGGAGGGGTTTCGTTCCTGGGATTTGATCATGCCGCTTTTCCTTTTTATCGTGGGAGCGGCGATGCCCTTTGCCTTCGGCAAAAGGCTGGAAAAAGGAGCCAGCAAGAAAAAGCTTTATCTCCATATAGTGAAGCGTTTCGCGATCCTGTTTTTTCTAGGGATTGTCGCCCAGGGAAACCTGCTGAAGTTCGACCTGGCTGAGCTCGACCTCTACTGCAACACGCTCCAGGCCATAGCTGCGGGGTATCTGATTGCCTCGCTCATCCTGCTCAACTTCAACATCAAGTGGCAGATTGGCCTGACCTCAGGGATTCTTCTTGTATTCTGGGCCTTGATGACCTGGGTGCCGGTTCCGGGGCATGGTGCGGGTGTTTTCACATCTAAAGGAAACCTGGCGATTTACCTGGATAAGCTGCTGCTGGGGCCATTCCAGGACGGGACAAACTACAGCTGGATCCTCAGCAGCCTGACGTTCGCTGCCACGGTCATGCTGGGAGTTTTTGCCGGACAATTGCTGAGCTCCAGGAAGTCACAGTGGGCGAAAGTTGCCTGGCTGGCTGGAGCAGGCGCCGGATGCCTGCTGATGGGTTGGATATGGGGCTTTGCTTTTCCGGTCATCAAGCATTTATGGACGAGTTCGTTTGTGCTGTTTTCCGGAGGGATCTGCTTGCTACTCCTGGCTCTGTTTTACATGGTTATCGATGTCAAGGGCTGGCGGAAGTGGGCGTTCGGATTTAAAGTGATCGGGATGAACGCGATTTTGGTGTACATGGCGACGCGTCTGTTTGACTTCCGCCTGATTGGAGATGTCTTTGTCGGAGGGCTGCTCAGGTTCATTCGCCCCTGGGATGGTTTTGTTCGGGGGCTGGCAGGATTCGCGGTGATCTGGCTGATCCTTTACTGGATGTACCGCCAACGCACCTTCATTAAAATATGATCGAAATTGAAGACAGTCCCCAATTTCCACTAATTTCCACGTGTCATTGCGGGCTGAGCGTGGCAGTCTCATAAGATAAAAGATAATAGCTTTCATTTTCATGAGATTGCCGCATCGCTCCGCTCCTCTCAAGAACAAAATAAGAACAGAAAGAAGGAGCAGGCCCTAAATTGCATGTATCATTACAAGCGACCGAAGGGAATGTGAAAATCTTATTGTGAAGATTGTCATCGCGTGGAGGGCGGTAACATCACGTGTTTCATATTTGACTCTCCTTTTGTAAATTGATATTCTTTTCCCGAAAATTCAGGGGAATATGAGTTATAAAACGTCCTTAGTGGCACACGAAAAAGAAGAGATACGTGAGGTTATTATAGAAGGGGGGATTATGACTGGGAACAAATTGTCTCACAAGAAACACTTCATCACTTTTTTTCTTATACTCATAACCCTGTGGTTTGGAGCCTGTAAAGGGGGAGTTCTTCCTGAAAAAGACCTTCAAGATTTCAGGTTTGTCTTTGCTACTGATATCCATCTCATGCCAGATGAACGCGCTCATGAAGGATTCAACCGGGCGGTCGCAGCCATCAATGGCTTGAAGCCGAAGCCCCACTTTGTGATCATGGGCGGAGATTTGATCGAGGATAGATTTGCTTTAACTCTCGAAGATGCAGAGAAGATGTTCAGCTTATACCTTGAAGCGATAAAGAAACTTCAAATGCCTGTGTATAACATCATCGGAAATAACGAAGTGATCGGCAGGGCTGAAATGAGTCAGATTGATCCCTCTCATCCAGAATACGGAAAAGGCATGTTTAGAGAACGATTAGGAGACGGGGCGACTTACCGCTCTTTTGATTACGGTAGTTGGCATTTCGTTTTTTTGGACTCCCTTGGGGAGGACGAAAGTGGAGATATCAGCTGTTATGTCGATGATGATCAATTGAGCTGGCTAAAGGATGAGTTAGATAAAACAGGGATAGAAAGGCCAGTCTGTGTTGCCCTCCATGTTCCCCTTGTCACATCATTCATCCAGATAGAAAAAAACAACATGATGGCGCCTCCGGACTTTGCCGTTGTAAATAATGGTACAAAGGTTATCAAGCTATTATCCGACCATAATGTAAGACTCATCCTCCAGGGGCATCTTCATATAGTAGAGGAGATAAAGTACAAGAAGATCTCTTACATCACCGGAGGGACCTTGAGCGGAGCAAAGTGGTCGGCACCATCGTATTTAGGGTATCCCAATGGATTTGTCGTTGTTGATGTGAAAGGAGACGAATTCAGCTGGAAATATCAGTCATATAGATGGACTTTGTCTGAAAAATAAATTGGATCACATCTCAACACGAAAAAAAGGGGCCAGGCCCCTTTTTTCTGTGGAAAGCGGAAAATCGAGGTCTGAATTCTTGCTGACTCCGATTGACATGTGATTCTTGATATGATTAAGATATGGGCAAAATTAAGCTCGAGGGAGATAGTGTCATGGGGATTAAAGGGATGGCAAGAGTAAATAAAATCAATCTTATTGTGAGCATAGTCTTAGCAATTGTCTGGATAGTGCTCGCGATTTTTTCCTGGGTCTCAGATAGAACCCCTGTGTTGATCTGGATATTTTCCTGGGGAGCAGTCATGAGCATCTTCTTCGTGATAGTGGACCTGCCAAAGCCTCGGTTGAGCCCAAAATCCATAAAAATAGTTAAAATTATTTTGGTGGCCATTTATATAACTGTAATTGGGATTTTTATATTGACTTAGCCCACCACGCTAAAAAGAGGACATATATCATTTTCAGAATAGTCAGGTTTTTATTTTTCAATTCAATTCAAGGCCCGATTCTTGGGGGCCAAAGGAGAGACTTGATGACAAACTTAAAAATGAGGAGTAAAGGAATGGTCGGTTTTTGGGCCATCGCCGCAGCAGTCCTTTTTCTTGTTATAGGATTGCTGCAGAGCTATGCCCAGGATATCAACCCGGAGGTCTACAGCCAGCTCCGGTACCGCTATATCGGCCCCTCGGGAAACCGGACTTCAGCCGTGGTCGGTGTGCCTGGTGATCCAATGGTCTACTACATCGGTGCTTCTTCTGGGGGGATCTGGAAGTCCACTGATGCCGGCAATACCTGGTTCCCGGTGTTTGATGACCAGCCGGCCCAGTCCATCGGCGCCTTGGCTGTTGCCCCGTCTGACCCCAGCGTGGTCTGGGCAGGCACAGGGGAAGCTTTTGTCCGCAGCAATATCTCGATCGGAAACGGGGTCTACAAGTCCACGGACGCGGGTCGGACATGGGAGCACATGGGACTGGATATGACTGGACGCATCGGCCGTGTTGTCATTCACCCCAATGACCCGGATATCGTTTTGGTCGCCGCCGTGGGGCACTGTTACGGTCCCCAGAAAGAGCGGGGCGTTTTCCGCACCACAGACGGCGGCAAAACCTGGCAGCAGGTGCTCTTCGTTGATGAGAACACCGGCTGTTTCGAGATCGCCATGAATCCCAGCAACCCGAGGATTCTATTCGCCGGGATGTGGCCCTTGATCATCAAGACATACGGGAGAGAGAGCGGGGGACCGAATGGTGGTATCTGGAAATCCACGGACGGCGGCGCTACCTGGAAACGCCTCTCCGGCCGCGGGCTTCCTGGCCCGCCCATTGGAAAAGTCGGCATCGCCATCGCCCACAGCAATCCGGATGTTGTCTATGCCTTGATCGAGACCGGACATCCGAACCGCGGAGTGCTCTGGCGCTCGAACGACAGCGGTGAGAACTGGAGGTTGGTCAGCTACAACCGCATCCTGAACGAGCGGCCGCATTATGCCTCCAGGGTCATGGTCAATCCGGGGGATGAGAATGAGGTCTATTTTGCCGCCAACAGCCAGAGCCGGACATTGGACGGCGGCTATACCTCAGAGACAGTGCGCTGGGGCGGAGACTGCCACGATATGTGGGCAGATCCCAAAGACCCGAACCGGTTCATGATCAGCAACGATGGCGGGGTCATCATCACCCGGAATCGAGGAGAAACCTGGCAGAGAGTCGTCCTGCCCATAGGACAGATGTATCATGTCTATGTGGATAACCAGATCCCATACTATGTCTACGGCGGAATGCAGGATGGACCTGCTTATAAGGGTCCCAGCACAGGTGGTTTCGCGCGGTTTGGGCGCGGCGAATCACAATGGCAGACGACAGCAGGAGGAGAGTGCGGCTTTATCATTCCTGATCCTGTTGATCCCAATATCGTCTGGGGAGGAAACTATAACGCCATGCTGGAGCGGGTCGACTACCGGACTGGACACGTTAGTACTGCGCATGTCTGGCCGGAATCCATCTACGGCTCCCACGCCGGG
>JAOUKO010000218.1 GCA_029882525.1 Candidatus Aminicenantota bacterium
ATCCAGCTTGAAATTCCTGGCATGAACGACGAACATCGGGACTCTTGTGCCATCCTTTGACTCGAACCACACCTGCTTGACCTCGAATTTATCGCTGTCAAGGGGAACGTTGATCTTGGCCCAGATTTCCTTGGTTCGATCCGCCACATCGTAACGATAGATGGTGGTGGGAATATGGAAGGAGGTGTACAGAAAAAAAGCCTCATTGCTGTCCCACTTTCCATAGACACCGCTGACCGTGCCGATAGTGGGGAAGGAAATCTCACCAAGCCTGGTCCCATCAGGCTCAAACTCGACGACCATGCTCTTCACATCCTTGAGGTAGCTGATAAACAGCTTCCCTCCTGCTGTGGAAAATCCCTCCATGACCGCATCGCTTTCGGGAATGACCTCACGCCAGTTATCCCTGGTTGGCTTTTCCGGGTCAGTAGCGATCAGCCTGCTGTTAGGGGCCTCCCAGTTCGTCTGGAGAAAAAGGCTATTCCCGGCGATGCCTCCGAAAAACCGGGCATCAATGTCCTTGACCACCGGAACGATCGGTCCGTCAGAAGAGATGTCTTTGAGGTAAATCTCAGTCTTATCCGCCGAAGAGCCATACATCACTGTGATCACCAGCCAGCGACCATCTTCGGAAAGTTCTCCATAGAGTATCATCTCCGGGCCATACCCTTCTCCAAATATCAGCCTATCCCCCGCAGTCTCTGTTCCCATCTTGTGATAATAGATGCGAGGGCCCTTATCTAGAGAATAACGTGTGTAATAAAATCCGCTTTTATCAGGAGTCAGGCTGAGGCCGAAATAGCGGGATTTGGGCAGAGAATCGGACAGGTCCTTTCTGGAATCAACATCCAGAAACCTTATTTCGACCTCGTCCTCACCGCCTTTCCGGACGCTGTAGGCCAGAATTTTTCCGTCCTTGGATATGTCCGAGATCCCGACGCTCGTTGTCTTATCCTCGCTCATCGGGTGAGGATCGATGAGCACTTCATCCTCGCCTTCAAGACCCTTTCTCATGTAGATCACATATAGCTCCTGGTCAACGCGCCTCTTTGAGAAGAAATACCGTCCTCCCATTTCTCTCGGCATGCTTATGGTATCGATCTTAATGAAGCCGGAGACAAGTTTTTTCAATTTCTCCCTGCCGGAGAGAGAGTCGAGGATAGAATCGGTGTATTCATTCTGCACTCTTATCCACTCACGTGTCTCAGGACTCTCCTGGTCTTCAAGCCAGCGAAAAGGGTCGACAATCTCCATGCCGTGAAGAGTCTTGGTGACGCTTATGACTGCTGTCTCGGGTGATGGGGGAACGACGACCTCTGCTTTCTTGCAGGTCTGCCAGGTGAAGAGAAAACAGAATGCCAATAAAAAAAGGAATGCAATCCGGAAAAAAGAATTATTAAATCTCTTTTTCATTGGCCCTCCTTCTTAAGGCATGTCATGAACTGAGGGGATAATAATGCCTCCGATATTATTATTGATTTCAATACTCCTGACTGGCTCCAGTTCTTCGAACTCATCATATACCACGAGGCACATCGGATGTCAAAAAAGCGACCTATCTTTTTCTGGACTCCATCGTCCTGTTGTTATAGAATGGGTTGACAAAAAATGGGGTCAGGGCTCGACATTGGACGTTTCAGCAGGATATCTAAGATCAGGGCTTGGTTAAAAAAATCAAGATCAGGACTTATAAGGATTTCTACATCTGAGGCCTGATCCTAAGGATACCAACTCAACCAGGGACTGATCCCAAGATCTTCCAGGGCTGAATTTATATTGTCCAATGTCGGGCCCTGACCCCTTTTGAAAGGAGAGCTTAAGATGAAAAGAAGAGAGGCTTTAGTCACCTTAAGCTGCATGGCCTTAGTCGGTCCAACCTTTTCACTAAATGAAGGAAGGAGAAAAAATATGAAAAAAGAAATCAAGACGGATAAGGCGCCAAAAGCGATCGGCCCCTACTCTCAGGCCATCGAAGCGAACGGACTCATCTTTGCCTCCGGTCAAATCGCAATCGACCCTGCAACCGGAGAGCTGAAGATGGGCACTATCGAAGAGCAGACACGTCTCGTGCTCACTAACATGAAGGCCGTTATTGAGGCTGCCGGAAGTTCTTTCGACAAGGTCGTCAAATGCACGGTTTTCCTCCAGGATATCAATGACTTCACCCGGATGAATGGAGTCTACGGCGAGTTTTTCAAGCCGCCTTACCCTGCCAGGGCAGCCGTCCAAGTGGCTCGTCTGCCCAAAGATGTCAAAGTCGAGATCGAGGCGATCGCAGTTAAATAGACCAACATCTGAGAGAAAAAAAATCTTTATTATCCTGATTGCCCCTGGGCCTGAAATGATTTAAAATTATACTGCCATGCCTATCTACGAATTCACCTGTAAAAAATGCAGGAAGCATTTCGAGACCCTGGTTTCTATAGGGCAAGAAAAAAATGTCTCCTGCTCGTCATGCGGGAGTAAAGACATACAAAAGCGTGTTTCTTCTTTTGGAATCGGGGGAGGGAGCAGCCGCCTCAGCACTTCATCTGAAGCCTGCACGACCTGCTCGACAAAAACGTGCGACACCTGCAAGTAAAAGAGAAACGCCCTGCTGATCCCTAAATCCTGTCCTTGCCTTTGTCTTCCCAGAATAGATCAATCAAGTCATATTTGGCCGCTTGTCCTGTTTTCGGGCACTTGAAGGTCTGCGCAAAGATCGTGCTGGAGTCAAAAGATTCTTTGGTGAAAGCCACAGGCGATGGGTGCTTCTCTCCACAGATCTTGCATTTGAAGTAGACAGGCATCTCTTGATTCCCTATTTATTCATATGAACTAACATACATTCCCTTGAATCTCATTATAATAATTAAGCTTAAAAAGTAAAAGCATATTTTTTTGCAGCCATTCATGCCTGGTTCTTCATATTTCTTGACTTTACAACAACCATGAAGATAAATATATCCATAATGAAAGAAGTGAAAATCGGAGTTGATACGGGTGGAACCTTCACTGATTTTGTCGTTTTCTCCGATGGAAAAATTGAAATAAATAAGATACCTTCCACGCCTAAGAATCCTTCCCTGGCTATTCTCGAGGGAATAGAGAATTTCCTTGACCGTCTTCCTCTTGTCATCCACGGCACGACCGTGGCCACGAATTCCCTCCTCGAGCGCAGAGGCGGTCGGATTGCCCTTATCACCACCAAGGGGTTCGAAGACATCCTGTTCATCGGGCGACAGACAAGGCGCGAGCTCTACAAGCTCAAAGGCGAGCAGAGAATTCCGCTTCTCCGCCGTGGTTTCTGTTTCGGACTCGAAGAGAGGGTGTCCGCAGAGGGCAAGGTCGAGAAAAAAATCTCTCTGGACGAACTTCGGGAAATCCTCGATAAGATCAAGAAATTAAAAATCGAAGCCGTCGCCCTGAGCCTGATCAATTCCTACGCCAACCCTGCCAACGAAAAAATCGTCTCCCGAGAACTCAAAAAGAACAAATTCCTCCTTTCTGTTTCAAGCGAAATTCTCCCCGAGTACAGGGAATACGAAAGAACAGCGACCACTGCGGTGAACGCCTATCTCATGCCTGTTATCAGCCGCTATCTGGAGAACCTGGAGAAAAAAATGCGGGGCGCAGAGCTCCGGATCATGCAGTCCAACGAAGGGTATATCTCTCCGGCCAAAGCCAGGTCAGAGCCGATAAGGACAGCCCTTTCGGGACCGGCCGGCGGAGTGGTTGGTGCTTTTCAGATGGGAAAAGCTGCAGGGTACAAGAACATCATCACCTTCGATATGGGGGGGACCTCGTCCGATGTGTCCCTTGTTGAGGGTAAGATCAGAAGGACGAATGAGAGCGTGGTGGGCGACTTCCCACTGCGAATCCCGATCATCGACATCCATACTGTCGGAGCCGGAGGCGGCTCGATCGCCTATATCGACAAAGGCGGCTCTCTGCGCGTCGGCCCCCAGAGCGCCGGGGCCGATCCTGGACCCGCCTGCTACGGCAGAGGAAACTTCCCGACCGTAACCGACGCCAACCTGGTTTTGGGCCGGCTTGTGCCCGAATTTTTCCTCGGGGGAAAAATGAAATTGTTTCCTGAAAGAAGCCATAAGGTCCTGAAGCGGCTGGCTCAAGGCGTCAAAAAACCGCTTGATGAAACAGCTGCCGGCATCATCGAAATCGCCAACGCCAACATGGAAAAAGCCATCCGGGTGATATCCATCGAAAGAGGATTCGACCCCAGGAACTTCACCCTGATTTCATTTGGAGGAGCGGGCGGGATGCATGCCGTGGATATCGCCTCCAACCTGAGAATACCCAGAGTGATCGTGCCCAAAAACGCGGGGGTCCTCTCTGCGTACGGTCTTCTCCTGGCTGACTCCATAAAGGATTACTCCAAATCCATCCTGAAAACAACAGCAGAAACGAGCCGGGAAGAGATGGACAGACACTTCGTTGAGCTGGAAGGAAAAGGAATCCGGGACCTGCAGGATGACGGTATCGACAAAGAGGAAATCCGTCTCTACCGCCTTCTCGACCTCAGGTATTTCGGTCAATCCTATGAAATCACCATTCCTTACCGGACTGGAAAAGCTCACGATTTCTCCTTCATTCCTGATTTTCACCAAGCCCACAAAAAACTGTATTCTTATCATCATCAAGAAAGACCCGTGGAAATCGTCAACATCCGGGTCAAAGCTGTGGGTAAAGGCAAAAAAATCAGGTTGAAAAAATTCCCCATGAAAGGATCCAATCCTGCTAGGGCGTTCATCAAAAAGCAGGCCCTCTATTATAAAGGAAGGTCATACCAGGCCTCGGTGTTTGAGATGGCCCGACTCTCTCCGGGCAATAAGCTGGAAGGCCCGGCATTGGTTGCGGATTCCGAATCGACAACATTCCTTCCCCCATACTATTTGTTGGAAGTGGATGGTTTTTTGAACCTCATTATTCAAAGGGAAAAAAAGTAAATGGTTGAATTCGACCCTATCGAGCTTGAGCTGTTCAAGAACGTGTTCGTCTCTATCTCTGAGGAGATGGGGGCTGTTTTGGGCCGGACT
>JAOUKO010000219.1 GCA_029882525.1 Candidatus Aminicenantota bacterium
GAGGCGGTGGGACCGGACGGACATGTCACCGGTCTTGATATTTTCCCCGAGCTTCTCCTTCACGCAGAGAAAATCGTGAAGAAATCCGGCCTGTCAGGACAGATTTCCTTTAAGGAAGGGGATGTCAACAAACTTCCTTTTAATGATGCCGTCTTCGATTGGGTCTGGAGTTCCGACTGTGTGGGGTACCCTTCTGCTGACAAACCTGTGTCGCTTCTGAGGGAACTGGCCCGGGTGGTCAAACCTGGCGGCATGGTAGCCATCCTTGCCTGGTCTTCCCAGCAGCTTCTTCCGGGATATCCTCTGCTGGAAGCCAGGCTGAATGCCACCTGTTCGGCGATTATCCCCTGTGTTAAGGGGATGGGACCCGAATCGATCTTCTCCCGGGCCCTGGGCTGGTTCCAGGAGATCGGCTTTTTAGAGCTTGAAGCTCGAACCTTCGTGGGTGAAGTCCAGGCCCCGCTGAGCAGGGATATCCGGACAGCACTGATTTCTCTTATGGAGATGCTCTGGGGCGAGCGACAGCCTGGAGTGTCAGAGGAGGATTGGGCGGAATACCAGCGTCTCTGCCTGCCGGAGTCCCCTGATTTTATCCTCAACCTTCCGGATTACTGCGCCTTTTTTACCTATTCGATGTTTTATGGTAAGGTTCCCAGGTAACCTCTCTGCAGAGAGAGGGAAAGCCTGCCTGGGAAAGATGGCTGGCTTCCTTATTGACGAGATAAAAAAGAATGATATAAAGAATGAATCATTTTTTGTATATGTCGAAATTGGGGACAGTCCTTAATTTATTTGTAAACGTTTTTGAGAAAGGACGGGTATAAAAAGGTGAGGGGAATCTTATTGATTGCGTCATGAATATTGTCTGGAGGCTTAGAATGAGTTCATTCTTAAAACAAATCCTTATTACATCGTTCATCATTTCATTCATTTTTTTCTTCAGCCTTGTCGCTGTACCGTTCGTCTGCGGCCAGGATGGTTTCTGGGTGCCCGCTGACCCTCCCAAATGTCATTACACGATCGACGCGCGGATAGACCTGAACAAAGGATTCATCGAGGGGAAACAAAAAGTGACTTTGATCAATGATTTCAACAGGCCGATCAGTGTTGTGGCTTTTGACTGGAATATCGGTGATGAGTATGTGTTCAATATCCAGGCGGCAGGAAGGCAGCTCGAACTGATGAATTTCAAGAGCGCTCCATCCGTGTCTTCCCCTCTTTTTTACAGGCTTTCAGAACCGGTGAAGCCCGGGTCGAAGCTCGAATTCAACATCTCTTTCAAAGAATCCTTCGGGTCTCAAAGCGAGAAAACAGAGTTCGGGACAACTCACTGGTATCCGCGAATCTGGTGGGACGGCCTTCCGCTGCATGATTCCTTCTCGGTCAAGCTCGATATCCCGGAGGGATACGCTCTGGCTGTCAGCGGCCGGCTGGACCAGAAGACAGGCCGCTACGAGATCGATGGGGCGAGAACCTTCGGTATTTACCTGGGGAAAAAACAAATCGCCAAATCCCGGGAGGTCGAGGGCATTCTGGTGACCGCGCTGTCTACAGAAAAAGGGGCCGAGTGTGCCGCGGTCTGTCTGGATACCGCACTTGACGCCATCCAATTTTATAAGGACTGGCTGGGATTCTATCCCTTTAAATTCCTGTACATCATTCCCGGCGGCAGGGGCCGTTGGGGAGGCTATCCCTTTGCCACGGGGATTGTGGTCATCCACGGCCAGGAAACATTCAAGGAAGGCGAGTCGCTTCAATGGTGGCAACGGATCACAGCCCATGAGATCGGCCATGAGTACTGGGGCGAATACGTGCTTGATCCCGATGAACCCGCCTGGGTCTGGATAGGGATGGGGATATTCGCCGATACCGAGTATATCCTCGCTCGAAAGATCGATCCCGAACGCCGGGCGGGCTGGATGGGCAATTATATCCAGGGAGTCTCCATGCATTATGATACGACCATGGATATCCCTCCAGATCAGTTGAGAAAAATCAACTACGATCATAACAACACCGTCATCCACAGCAAGGGCTACAGCATCATCAGTGCCCTTGATTCGGTGCTCGGACGCGACATCTTTGAAAGCATATATAAGAAATGCCTGAGGACCTACGGAGGCCAGCGCCTGAGCTGGCGAGAGCTCCAGAGGTTTTACGAGGTGGAAAGCGGGCAGGATCTGGACTGGTTCTTTGACCAGTGGGTACGCTCCAACACCTATCTCTGCTACAAGATAGAATCTCAGGAAAGCCAACACAAAGACGGTCAATATCTGTCTGAGGTCAGGGTGAAGCGGCTCGGCACGATGAAGATGTCTGTTCCGGTCAAGACGGTTTTTGAGGACGCCACAGAACAGGTTAAAACCACAGAACGCAGCCTGGATGTCAGCGTTTTGACTTTTGCCAGCAAGTCCAGGCTCAAAGAGGTCATCCTTAATCCGGAAAACAAGTTGGCCATGGTGGAGAATCCTCTGCCAGAGATATCCGATGAAGCCGCCGAGATGCTTTCCCTCGGATGGAGAGCTGAGGATAGCCTTAAAGTCTATGAAAAGATAAATGATGAAGGCATCAGCAACAGCAATATCTGGTACGGTCTGGGAATGAATCTGTATGAGGACGAGAATTTTTCTGATGCCTTTCACTGCTTCGAGAGAGTCTCCCAGCTCCATGAAGATGGCCTGTTCAAGTTCGCTGCCCTCGGCTGGATGGGATTGCTCAAGGACCTGCTGGGAGAAAGGCAGGAAGCGCTGGCCTATTATAAAGAGGCGCTCAAGTATGACACTGGAGAACAGGTAGGATACAGCTGGCTGAGAATCCAGATAAACCGCAAGTGGCTCGAGGACAGGCTGAAGACACCGTTCAAGATGGAGACGACGGTCGAGATTCCGGCCCAGCCAACCGCCCAACAGCTGATGGAGATAGTGGATGACTTGAACTGGAAACGGGAAGGTAAAACACCCCTTTTAATCTATGAAAAAGCAAAAAACCTGAACATCGACAAGACCGATTTCTGGCTCAAGCTGGCCATGCTCTTATTCGACAGCGGCTATTACCCTGAGGCTTTTACAGGATTTGAAAAATTATTTGGGTTAGAATCCTCTCAGCTAATAAAATTCACAGCATCGACCTGGATGGGACACCTCAAGGATCTTGAGGGACAGCGAGAGGAGGCGATTAAGTATTACACACAGGCTCTGGAGTATGACACCGGACAGTCGATGCAGCACGACCAGTTCAGGATGAGGATCAACCGTGAGTGGGTCGAAAAAAGGCTCAAGGCTCCCTTTGCCTGGAAAAAACGCTGATTTTTTTACTGCGGGTTAAGTATTCTGCAGAAAACTCCGCGCCCATTCGATAATGGGCAGCAGCCTTTCTGGCGCCAGCTTTTTTATCTCCTCATACAGAAGCCATCGGTATTCATGATGCTCAGGCGCTCCCAGTTCTGGGTTGATAGAGAATGTCACCAGAGATTGGGAGGTTTCTCCGAGATAGTATCTTGCCTTTTTTCTTCCTCTGCCATAGGGCTCTGTTTCTTTAAAAATATATCCCCAATTAAAACTCAAATCTGAGATACCGGTCTCCTCTTTGGCTTCTCTGCAGGCGGCCTCAAGAGGATCTTCTTCCGGTTCCACTTCACCTTTGGGGAAATCCCAATTCCTGTAAGCCCTGAGAAAAAGATAGAGCCAATCATCCTCTTTTTTTCTAACGATTATAATTCCTGCGGATAGGATCACTTTCGGCCTGTTATTATTAGGAGCTTTCATTCTACATGTAAGGTATGTGGGCTGCAATATTCAAGAGGTTGGGCAATCATGTTGATTTTTCCAGGCATGGGTGGATGGAATGTTTGACCATGGCATTTGTATTTTGATATATGACATTAAGACGGAGGGACAAATGTCATTACAACTCAACCGCCGCCAATGGCTGAAGACAAGCGCCATCGCTGCTGCAGGGCTTATCGTAAGCCGGAATTATACTGCCTGCCAAAGGAAGGATGCTCTCTCGCGTCTTTCCCTAAGAGGAGAGGAACCCATACGCCTCGGTAATAACGAGAGCCCTTACGGCATTTCAGATGGCGCGCGTCAGGCTATAATCAGTTCCATAGATAAATCCAACCGTTATCCCCACGGCTCTTACTCTCAGCTCAAAGAATTGATCGCAGAGAGGGAGAATGTTTCCGCGGAGAATATCATCCTCGGTGCGGGCTCGACCGAAGTGATGACCGCGCTCATCCATGTCTACGGCACCCAAGGCAGTATCCTGGTTGGTGACCCGACCTATTTTGATTTTATCATATACGCCAGCAGGGCCCGCTGTCCTCTTCAGCAGGTCCCTTTGAATGATAACTTTGAGCATGACCTTCCGGCTATGGAGAAGCGGATTGACAGGGATACACGCTTGATCTATATCTGCAATCCCAACAACCCCACCGGTTCGATAACCCCGGGAGAAAAACTGCATTTATTCTGTGAACGAGCTTCGGAGAAAGCTCTGGTTGTTGTCGACGAAGCCTATCATGAGTATGTGGAAGATAGAGCCTATGCCTCGATGATCGACCTTTCCAGGGAAGAAAAGAATGTCATTGTCACGCGGACGTTTTCTAAGGTCTTTGGCCTGGCCGGTCTGCGGGTCGGGTACGGGATTGCCCGGCCCGATATCATAAAGGAATTGGAACGGATGGAGAGGAATTTCGCTCCGGTTGCCTGGCTCAGCCTGATGGCGGCAATAGCCAGCTATAAGGATCCGCAATTTCCCCGGGTAGTCAAGCAGAAAAACAGGGAGGTCAAATCGTATTTATACGGGGAACTGGAAAGGTTGAACCTCGCTTATGTTCCCTCTCACACGAATTTTGTTCTTTTCAAGGTCAACCAGGATAGCCGGAAGATGGCCAAGGATTTTGAACGGAGGAGCATACTCATCCGTCCCTTTGAATTCAAGGGACAGTACTGGATACGGGTCAGCCTGGGGACCAGAGAAGAGATGCAGACTTTTATCTCTGTTTTAAAGGAGATTGC
>JAOUKO010000220.1 GCA_029882525.1 Candidatus Aminicenantota bacterium
AAAGGCACCTACAGGAAAAGGAGCACGAGCGGACATAGAGGCTTTAAGGGCAGATTTAAAGGCTCTGGAAGGCTCTCTCGCCGAAGTGCAACAGGCCATAGACAGTGAAGATTATCTGGGTGCCGCGGATAGGGCCAGGATCATCCAAGAAAAAGCTTCAGGCATATCCAGCCAGATAAAACAAGCTCTGGAGAAGGTGAAGAAGAAATAAGCAGCGGGTTCCGGTCCAGTGAGGAAACCGGCAGCAGTCTTCTTGCTCCTGAGCTTATCCATCTGCGCATGTAAAGCTCCACCTGTCCCTCCAGAAGCTAAGAAAGCAGAGCAACAAGAGCAAAGCCTCTGGAGGGATGGTGCGCACGTTTGGGCCAAAGAAGACTTTGACAGCTACAGGGCGATCCACGTGGAGGCGAAAAGGAAGCTCTCCAAGGAAAACGCAAAATTCGTCTGGTTTAGAAACTATGAGCAAGTCTCATCCACATTCAACGATGTCTTGAAGAATGGAGAAGAGCTTCAGGAGAAGGTACGCAAACTCAAGGAGATAAAGTCTGAGAGCATAGCTGCTCAGCTTAAAGATTTTGAAAGGAGCATAACCGGCTTCCTGAGACTCACCCTTTTTATGAATGAGGGCAGGCCAATCAGGCTGATCCTCACCAAGGCTGAGCTGATGCTCAAAGAGGCAAGGCTCCTCTACCAGAGAGAAGATCTGGATAAGGCCGAAGAGAAGCTGGAAAGTTTATCCGTTTCTGTAAAAGATGTGGAAGACATGATTCTTTTGGTACTTGACCGATATTCAGATCCAGTACAAGTAACAAAGTGGAGAAAATGGGCCAGAGATACGATTCTTGAATCGAGGAATAAGAATATCGCGGTGGTCATCGTGAGTAAAATTGACCGGAAACTGAGTTTGTATAAAGGAGGAAAGCTTCTCTCGTCCTATGAGATTGGCCTGGGTCACAATGGGTTGGATGACAAACTTTACGCAGCCGATCAAGCCACTCCGGAAGGCAGATACAGGATCACAGACAAACTGCCTTCAAGTAATTATTACAAAGCACTGCTGATAGACTACCCCAATGAAGAAGACAAGAGAAAATTTGACCAGGCCAGGAGCCAAGGGCACATACCGCCAGGAGTAAGAATTGGCGGCCTGATAGAGATACACGGCGGGGGAAAACACTCAATGACCTATGGGTGTATATCGCTCGAAAATAAAGACATGGACGCGCTCTTCAGGCTGGTCGAGGCCGGAACGCCGGTCACTATCGTCGGGGCGATCAATGATATGAATGAAATCCTCATGATGTTCAAAGGTAAACGATAAATGTCCAAAAAGAAATCATTTGTTGCAGCCTGTATCCCTCTTGGTGCTCTGCTGCTCATTTTCATGTCTTTAGCGATAGCCGGACATCTGATCGCTGTCCAATCAAGCAGCCAACGAAAGAACATTTCCGTGGAAAATAATCCGGGACAGGCTGGATGGGGAGAGACATCTCCGATGAATAATGACTTAAGGAGAAGGATAGTCAATCTTTCTCCGAGAGAACTTTACATAGTCATGGATACGGCTAATAACATCCTCTATCTCAAAAAGGGGGAGCAAACCATCAGAAAATGCGTAATATCGTGCGGAAGCGGAAATATCCTCAGTGAGCCAGGAGGAGGGAGAAAATGGATCTTCGATACTCCAAAAGGAGAATTTTTTGTCAAATCAAAAATAAGGGAGCCGTACTGGATAAAACCCGATTGGGCTTTTATCGAAGAGGGAAAGGACGTTCCAAAGGATGCAAAGGACAGGGTTGAGGCGGATTTCCTGGGAGAGTATGCCCTTGGGTTCGGCGACGGATATTTCATCCACGGGACTCTTTACACCCGGCTTCTGGGCAGGAATGTCACCCATGGCTGCATCAGAGTGGGAGATGAAGATTTAAGGGAACTCTACATGGCCGCATCAATCGGCACAAAAATATTCATATTTTGATATGCTCCCAAGGTTGATATCTCTCTTTGTCGTCCTCGCGATACCCGCAAACATCCTAGGCTATAGCAGTGCTTTAAACGATTCTGAAAGACTTCTCCTTGAATCGGAACTCACCCTCGCCAAAAAGCCAGGCCTCTACTTTATCCTCGATCTCAAAGACAAAAGAATTTCCTTAAAAGCAAGAGGAATCCTTCTCAGAGAATGGGAGGTAAAACAAGTGAGATATTGGGGAAATCCGGTTGCCGTAAAACCTATTTCGCTGACAGATAAGATGACCATATTGCCACCAAAAAGAGAGAGAATAGAGCCAGGAGAAAGCGATGAAGACAAGAAATATGAGTTAAAGGCGTTGGAGCTGGATGATATGCCTTCAAGCTATACTCTCTCTTTTGCAGGAGGAATCTTTTTGCGCATCAGGCCAGAGGCAAAGGGCTGGACTTCAATTTTCCCCATGACTTTGTCTACCCTGAAACGGCACACGCTTTTCCCCCTTAAGACGGTATGGTTCTCTGTTAAAAAGAAGCCATTTACATCGATCGAGATTGTACTGAATAACAAAAGAGAATCTCAGGCCCTCTATTGGGCGTTCACAGAGGGGACAGAATGTATAATTTTCTGAATCCAGAAAAAGATTGATTCCAAAAACTCAAAGGTAATCAGTGAACTGTAAGAGGCGCTACCCGTGACAGAGAGAGAAAGATGGGCCACCCGAGTCGGCCTGGTCCTGGCCATGGCAGGTAATGCTGTGGGGTTAGGGAATTTCCTGCGATTCCCCAGACAGGTTGCGCTCAACGGTGGCGGCGCTTTCATGATCCCCTACTTTTGTGCCTTTATCCTGATGGGAATTCCCCTGATGTGGCTCGAATGGACAATGGGCAGATACGGAGGTCAGTTCGGGCATTCGACGACAGCCGGGCAGTTCGATGCGATGTGGAGGAGTAGATGGGCAAAGTACATAGGATCGATTGGAATATCGATTCCTCTGCTCTTCGCCGTGTATTATATTTACATCGAATCATGGACTCTCGCCTATTCCTTTTTCTCTATAACAAAAAAATATTTCGATATCGCGGAAATGGAAAAGATGAATACTTTTTTGCAGAGCTTCCAGGGCGTGAGTCAAAGTGGAGAGTTTTTTTCTTCAATTGTTGTGGCTATATTTTTCTGGCTCATCACGCTTATCATAAACATCTGGGTCATAGGAAAGGGAATTTCTCGAGGCATTGAAAGACTGGCAAAGATTGCCATGCCTCTTCTGTTCTTATTCGGTTTCATTTTAGTCATCAGAGTCTTGACCCTGGGAACTCCTGATCCCAGATACCCTGACAGAAATGTTATGAACGGGCTTGCTTATATGTGGAATCCCAATTTTTCAAGACTGACCGATTTTTCCGTATGGCTCGCAGCAGCCGGGCAGATCTTTTTTACTCTTTCTATCGGAACAGGAACCATCCAGACATACGCATCCTACTTGAGAAAGGATGATGATTGTGTATTGACCGGATTATCGACATCAGCAACCAATGAGTTTGTGGAGGTGGTTTTGGGCGGTTCCATCGCCATTCCCATTTCCGTGGCCTTTTTTGGAATCACAACAACACAGCTCATTGCCAGCCAGGGCTCTTTTGACCTGGGCTTTGTGGCCATGCCTATCATTTTGCAGAAGCTTCCCCTCGGCTTTTTTTTTGGGGCAATGTGGTTCATTCTCCTCTTCTTTGCAGGAATAACGTCATCGGTGGCGTTGACATCCCCACTCATGGCACTGTTGGGGGAAAAATTCGGAATACCTAGAGTTCGCGCTGCGAAAATAGTTGGGTTGATTCTCTTTGTGTTAGGACTCCCGGTTATTTTCTTCTTGAAACACGGATACATGGATCAATACGATTTTTGGATCGGAACCATTTTGCTGGCATTACTGGCCATGTGCGAGACGCTCGTATTCGTCTTTGCTTTTTCCAGGACCAGGATTTCAGGATCAAGATTGAAAAACCGGCTGCTGGGATACCTCAAATTTGGACTGGATGCTGGCTGGGAAGAAATGAACAGAGGCGCTGACATTAAGATCCCCAGGATCTTTTATTACATACTGAAATATTTTGTTCCCCTTTTCCTTATAATCTTATTCTGTGGATGGTTCTGGCAGGATTTAAGGAGCGAGACTTCAGTCATTTTGATGAAGGGAATAGACTCACAACAGGGACTCTTCCGATGGGCCGCTCGATTGACCATAACCGGTGTAATCCTGGGAGTTGGATTCCTCGTGAAATTGGCCTGGAGAAAGAGGAAGTGAACGTTGGGGGTTGGATTTTTCTGATCGTTGGGTGGGGACTTGTTACAGTTTTGATTTCTCTCTGTTATTACAAGATATTAAAGAAGAAATCCTGAAAACAGTTTTCTCTGCAGATGCTGCATGGAAGGGGATGGCCTATCAATCCTTATCCATGCTTTATCAAACCTTTTTATCTCGACGAAAGGAATATAAAGTCGTGATCAACAGCGTCAATACCGTTATCGGAATGACAAACACCACCATCATCATACTGAACAAAGGCAGCGCTTTATGGTGAGCGGAGCTAAAAATGAGATACGCTACGTAAGCCAGATAATAAAACAGAAACAGCAGGCCTTCCCACCGGGCAATGACTTTTCCAGTGAAAAAAATAGGAAGACAGGCTATGGCAACGACTATCATCACTGGTATATCGAACCGAAGAGCTGAAGCGGCGACATTCAAGCCGCCTGATGAAATAAGGCTTGAAAAGCCGAGTACCGCAAGTATGTTGAATATATTGCTGCCGATCACATTTCCCACAGCGATATCCTGGTGCCCCCGAATGGAGGCCACCACCGACGTCGCCACTTCCGGAAGAGACGTCCCTGCAGCAACGATAGTCAATCCTATAACGAGCTTGCTTACCCCTATCATCTCCGCTATTGAAACGGCACCATCCACAAACAGTCTTGAGCCAGCCACAAGAAAAACTAAACCTCCCAGGATAAACCCTAGATTGAGAAGCCAAGCCGAACTGTGCTTTTTT
>JAOUKO010000028.1 GCA_029882525.1 Candidatus Aminicenantota bacterium
GACCAGCCGCGACCGGTTCGAACCCAAAACCTTCCGGACGCCGACCTCCTTGGCCCGGTTGGCCGACCTTGCCGTAGCCAGGTTCATGAAGTTGATGCAGGCAATGACCAGGATAAAAAAAGCAATCACAGAAAAAATATAGACATAGGTCACGCTCCCGTTGGGCTCCAGCTCGTATTCCAGGTCGGAGTGGAGATGAATAGAGGTAAGCGGCTGCAGGAAGTATCCGAAGGTGTTTCCCGATGCCTGGAACTGCTCCAGGGTAATTCCCATGATCTTTTGGGCCTGAGGACCGACGTACTTGGTGACGATCTCCGGGAGCTTGTCTTGAAGCTCGTCAGCAGAGGTTCCTTCCTGGAGAACGATGTAGGTATGATAAGGATTGCTGAACCAGTTGGGACTTTTACTGTCCGGGATTGACTCTAAAGAGGCAAAAAAGTCCGTGTGGAAATGCGTGTTGGGAGGGACGTTCTCTGCCAACCCGGTTATCCGGAAATCCATCCGGTTGTTCATCGTCAATGTCTTGCCGATGGGATCTTCTTCGCCAAAGTATTTCAAAGCCGCAGCTCTGGTGATCACCACGGAATTCGGCAGACTCAGTACCTCTCGGGAGTCTCCCTTGAGCAAAGGGATGGAAAAAACATCGAAGAAATTCGAATCAGCGAATAAAATCAGGCCTTCATTGAAAAACTTATCCTGATATTTGACAAGAATATCACTGCTGCTCAGGAACCGTGTGGCTTCCAGGACTTCAGGAAACTCGTTAACAAGGGTATTGGCCAGGGGAGCCGGTGAACTGGAAAAATTGATTTCCCGGTTGGACATCCTTCCTTTGACAATGACTCTATGGATCTGGTCAGCCTTTTCGTGATATTGGTCATAGCTGAGCTCATCCTGGACCCATAACAGGATAAGGATACAGCAGGCCATGCCGACCGCCAACCCCAGGATGTTTATCAGGGAATATCCCTTCTGTCTTTTCATGTTCCGCAGGGCGACCTTAACGGCGTTGTTAAACATGACTTCCTCCTTGAAGATGTTCGTCAGAGCGTTTCTCTACCAAAAAATCCCTTTTCTTCATCTCATTCCATAAAATATCATTATTTAATATTTAATAAGGTGTCCCTTTTGGGAACGTCCCCAATCATTCATACCGTAAAGCATCTGAGGGGTTGGCCAGGGCAGCTTTGCCAGCCTGGAAGCCCACCGTGACCAGGGCAATGCCTAAGGCAAGAAAGGCTGCTGCAATGAACACCCACCAACTTATACTGATACGATAAGCAAAGTTCTCCAGCCAGCGGCTCAGGGCGAAATAGGCAACCGGCCAGGCAATAACATTGGCTATAAGCACCCATTTTATGAATTCCTTTGACAACAAAAGGACAACCCCTGGCACCGATGCTCCCAGAACCTTACGGATGCCGATCTCCTTTGTACGCTGCTCGGCAGTGAAGGCAGCCAGCCCGAACAGTCCGAGACAGGCGATAAAAATGGCCAGGAAGGTAAAAGTCAGAAAAACCTGTCTCAGTCTATCCTCGCTCTTATACATCCTGTCGAAATTGTCATCGAGGAAAAAATACTCAAAAGGCCAGCCTGGAGAGAATGCATTCCACCTGCTCTTCAGGAAAGCCAGGGTATCACTGATATTCGAGGACTTTATTTTCACGGACACAAAGTAAACATAGCGGCTGCTGGGAAGAAGAGAAAGAATCAGAGGCTCGATCCTTTGATGCTTGGAGCGAAAATGAAAATCCTTTACCACCCCGACGATATGTCCCTTCGGTCCTTCCAGGTCTATAAGCCTTTTACCTACGGCTGAATCCCAGCCAAATTCTTTAGCGGCTGCTTCATTGACGACAAAAGCCTCTTTCATGTCTGTGGCAAAATCCCTGGAAAATTCTCTTCCCTCTTTGATCTCCAGGCCAAAGGTCTTGATGAAATCGTAATCGACCAAAACATTCCGCAAGGTCAATCTTTCCCCTTCCTCAACTCCCTCAGGTATAAACACACTTCGAGTCGGCAGGAGGCTCGGCAAGCTGGTCGAGCCGCAGACACTCTCTACGCCCGGGTTTTGAAGCAGCTCTCTTTTGAATGCCTCAAAATTCTGTCCTATCCCGGAGCGGCTCACGGGCATAACCACAACATGATCTTTGTCAAACCCGAGTTTTTTATTGCGGATAAAATCCAACTGGTTGTAAATGATGATCGTTCCTGCAATCAAGACGATGGAGATGGAGAACTGGACAACCACCAGGACCTTTCGAAACAGCGAACTTCCACTTCCAGCCTTCAACTTTCCCTTTAACACCTCTGAAGGTCTGAAGGTTGAAAGAAAAAAAGCAGGGTAGCTCCCGGATATGATGCCTACAAAAAGAAGAATCCCGGTCAAACCGATAAGAACAACACTGTTCCCGAAATAATCTATTCTTAAATCCTTCCCGGTCAGGACGTTGAAAGCGGGGAGAAAGAGCTCGACCAAGGCCACGGCAATCGGCAGTGCCACAAGGGAGAGAAAAAGCGATTCACCAAGAAACTGTTTTGTGAGGCGGATTCTGTCCGCACCTAAAACTTTTCTCACTCCCACTTCTTTCGCCCGGTTCACCGAACGCGCTGTAGACAGATTCATGAAGTTGATACAGGCAATGAGCAAGATAAAAAAAGCGATGGCCGAGAAGATGTATACATATCGAATATCACCGCTCGCTTCAATTTCATACGCAAGATGAGAATGGAGATGGATACTGGTCAGAGGCTGGAGAGAGAATGCATAGGATTGTGCAGCCTTTTCACCCCGGTGTCTTCGGATAAAATCAGGGAACTTCCTCTCCAATCCCAGATAAGAATAATCCCCGGGAAGGAGCAAGTAGGCATAACAGTTCCAGGCCCACAATTTTCCGTATCTCGGGTCCTGCGCTTCCAGGGTGGCCACCGAAGCCAGAAAATCGAATTTGATATGGGAATTTCTGGGAATTCTTTTCAGGATTCCCTTAATCTTATAATCATGTTCATTATCGATGGTCAGCGTCTGGCCTATCGGGTCTTCGCCGCTAAAGTATTTTTCTGCCATTTTTTCGGTCAGGACGATGGAATACGGCTCCTTCAAGGCGGTTCTTGGGTCTCCTTTGATCAAAGGGAAAGTGAACACTTCAAAAACGCTCGCATCCGCATAAAAAAGGCGCTCTTCATAAAATTGTTTATCCCCGCTGCCGATTAAAACGTTCAATCGAGGATCGAACCGGACAAAATTCAACACTTCTGAATAGTCATTTTGAAGAACGGACGGGACACCCGAAAATACGAGCGGATAATTGGCAATGATGCCTCTTTGGTTTTCTTCTGATGTCATCCTGTATATCCGGTCTGCTTTGGCGTGGAATTTATCATAGCTGAGCTCATCCTGGACGAAAATGATGATCAATAGACAGCAGGCCATCCCGATGGCCAGCCCTGAGATATTGATCAGCGAAAAGGCTTTATGTTTTATCAGGTTTCTGAAAGCAGTTTTTATGTAATTCTTTATCATCGAAATACCCCTGTTAGAAAGTGATGGTCAAGGAGAAAATCGAAAAGCGAATGAGTCTCCTCACGTCTTTTTTCAAAGTGTTCATCCACCAACCAAAGCTCTCCTCTTTCAGACATGGAATAGAGCAATTAATGTGCCAAATACATTCTCTCTCAGGGGAAAATAGCGGAAACAGAGAATTTGTTCAAAAAGTGTCCGCTGGCATGACAGAGGATGTTCGCCAGCGAACAGAAAATAGAGATAGATCAGAAGCTCCAGAGACATCAGGGAAGTAAAAAAGAAATAAGGCTATCCATGCCTTAGGCTCTTCTGTCAGAAAACCACGAAATCTGCTGCCTTAAGGTTCATTTTTTTTAATTCCAAGCAGATAATTCAACTTATTCATATAATCTGCTATTCTGAATATACCAGTTTTTTTATTTCAAATTGGATGATTTAAATAAATTAAATATTGGATGTTGACGGATACCAATTTCAGAATTATATTTGAAAGGTAATTAAAACAATCAGGAGACAGTTATGCTGCTCAAAATCGACAGATTCAGCCCCAAGCCTCTCTACCAGCAGGTCATCGATGGGATCAAAAACCTTGTTGACCAGGGAACAATGGGTGTCGACCAGCCTCTCCCTGCCACCAGAATCCTGGCCAAAAAACTGGGAGTCAACCGTTCCACAGTGGTCCGGGCCTATGAAGAGCTCCAGGCCCTCGGATATCTCAAAAGCCGTCCGGGCTCATACAACAGGGTTCAAAAACGGCGAAAAGAGGTCGAGTACGACCCCGCAAGAACAAGCCTTCTCGACTGGGATAAGATCTCGAATTCCCAATCCAGGAAGCTGTACAAGATCTTTCTCCGGTATTCGCCGGAACGCCCCCAAGACATAAAAATCAGGGAAGACGCCATCAACATATCCCAGCTCGACCTCGACCCCCGCCTCTATCCCATGAAGGAATTCCAGAGGTGCGTCAACCATGTCCTGAACAACTCAGGCCCTGATTCTCTTCAGTACGGGGCTCATAAGGGATATCCCCCGCTTCGACAGCTTATTGCCAGACGACTGCGCCTCCACAGCATCTCTGTCTCCGGCGAGGAAATCCTCATCACCAACGGCGCTCAACAGGCTATAGACCTGCTCATCCGTGTTTTATCCGGTCCGGGCGAGAAAATCGCTGTCGAATCCCCCACCTACGCCAACGTCATCCCTATTCTCCAATTCAGCGGAGCCAAAATATTAGGGATCCCGATGAGGAAAGACGGGATGGACCTGAACTTTCTGGAAAGTGTCCTGAACAGAGAACGTGTGAGCTTTGTCTACACCATACCGAATTTCCAGAATCCGACAGGTATCACCACGAGTCACCCGCACCGGGAAAAACTCCTGAATGTCTGCCTTCGTCATAAGGTGCCCATCGTGGAAGACGGGTTCGAAGAGGACATGAAATACTTCGGGAAGGTTCCCTTGCCCATCAAATCCATCGATGAAAAAAACATCGTCATCTATCTGGGGACTTTTTCCAAGGCCCTGTTTCCGGGATTGAGAATCGGCTGGATCACTGCGGACAAGGACTGCATCAACAGAGCCACAGCGCTCAAACGCTTTTCTGACCTGACCAGCGGGAACCTCTCCCAGATCATTCTCCATGAATTCTTAAACAGGGGCTATTACGACCTTCATCTCAAACGCCTGCATCGAGTATTCCGGAAACGGATGCAGGTGGCCTTACAGACCATGGAAAACTGTTTTCCGGATGCGGTCACCTGGACTCGTCCCTCAGGGGGTTACACAATCTGGGTCAAAATGCCTCTCAAGCTGGATGAACATCAGCTTCACGGATTCATGGCTCGATACGGTGTTGTCGTCTCTCCAGGAAGATACTATTTCCCCAATAGACTATCCTCTGAATACATCAGAATCTCTATAGCCCGGATCGATGAAAAAGAAATCAGAGAAGGCATTTCCAGGCTTGGGGAAGCCCTGCGTGAGTTGTCCAAAGGAAGTCAGAGATGATTTTAGAGCTTCAAAAGGGAATCATCTACGGGCCGGTTAACTCCAGACGCCTGGGGCGGTCGCTGGGAATAAATATCCTGCCTCCGGCTCGAAAAGTCTGTCCGTTCAACTGCGTTTACTGCCAGTACGGTTGGACTGAAACCCATGTTGCCCGAGCCGATGATATCCCTGACCTGCCCTCTGTCAACGCCGTCAGGTCAGCTTTGAAGAATGCCTTGACGGAACTGCCGACGCTGCCGGCTTACATCACGTTTTCCGGAAACGGGGAACCAACCCTGCATCCGGAATTCGACAAGATCGTGGAGGAGGTCATCACCCTGCGAGGCCAGCTTGCGCCCGGGGCTAAAACCGCCATTCTCTCCAATTCCGCTCTTGTCTCCGATCCATTGACCAGGGCTTCACTCTCTAAACTTGACATGCGGATCATGAAGCTTGACTGCGGCTCGAGAAAGACGTTCACAAAGTACAACCAGCCTTGTCCGGGAGTTGACATCGAAGCCATAACCGAAGGGCTGGTTCAACTATCCGCTGTCCACATCCAGACTTTGGTTGCTGCGGGTGGAAGAGGAAACCTCAATCCTGAAAATATCGAAGAATGGATCGAGAGGTTGAAACGAATCAAACCTGTCTCCATTCAGCTCTACACGCTGGACAGGGGCTATCCTTCCAACCAGCTCAGACCCGCAGGCAGAGAAGACCTCAACCGCATCCAGGGACAGGTTCAAAAAGAAAGAATAGTGATTGATGTTTTTTAGGGTTGCCGGAATAGCTTGAGATAGGCTTTATCAATCAAGCGGCAAAAATGTTGTTCCGGATACGAGAGGGCTGAGCCTGAGGTCAATGTAATAGCGGGAATTATACCCTTCAAAAGGTTCGATGGGAAGATAGCCAATCTGCTCGGAGGGATCGTCTGAATTATTCGCAGAAAGATAATTATCGTACTGCCTGTTCCAGATGGCGTCCTCTTCAACTTGAACGAGAGTCGCCGGTCTCCCCTCGATCTTAAAGCTGATGGTTCCGCCTGCTAGCGCAAATTCGGATACGGAAAATTTATGCTTCTGCAAATAATCACCCAGCCCGATCTCGAAAGTAAGGGTCAGGTCCCCTTTGGTCCCTCTGACCACAAGGCTGGCCGTATAACTGCCAGCCCATTCAAAACCGCCGTGGGACACACCGCTGTCGTTGGCTAAGAATTCGCCGAAAAATTCCCTTTTTTCCCCGGAGTTGGGACAGGCATTGAGGATGACAAAGAGGAGAAAGACGATTACGATGGCGATCGTCTGCTTTGAATAAAAATCGAACCGTACTGATCGCAATTTTCTTTCACTCATGGCTTCCACACAAAAAATATAGCAAATTTTGTGCCAATCCGCAGGATTCCCTTGTTTAGACTTTTTCAGGGGGAAATTCCTGGCTGCAAGGAGGATATGGTGAGTTTGTTAAAGAATTTTACAGACGAATCCTATTTATAAGAGAATCAAATGTCCTCTCCAGAGGTCGCTCTTGAAAAGAAAGATTATCTCCTTATTTCTTGTTTTTGACGAGATGTCTGATCCCTTCGAGCAGCATGTCGATATGTTTGAGGGAGACGTAAACATGAGTCGATACCCTCACTCCGTAGGTGCCCTGGATCTTATTCCCGATCGTCCGGACAACGATGTTATATTTCTCCCGCACGTAATTGACTATTTTTTCTGGGTCGATATCTTCCACGGAAAAGGCGGTCAGCCCTCCGCTGAGATAGGGATCCTCTGACGTATGGAGCTTGACTCCTGGGATCTTTTTCAGCTCCCTCTTCAAATACCCGGCAAGTGTCTTGATCCTTCTCTCTATCCTTTCCCTTCCGATCGCATTCTGGAAATCAATGGCTTCTCCTAAGGCAATAGTCAAAGCGTCTGCCCTCTGGCTTAAAGTCTCGAACTTCCTCGCGTTATTATACCTGTTCCATCCCGATGAGGCGATCGTGGGCCACAGCCTGTCCTGGACCTCTTTTCTGACATACAGCAATCCCACACCCGTGGGAGCACCCAGCCATTTGTAGGGGCTCGAAGCGAAGAAATCAATCCCCAGTCTCTTCATGTCCAGATCGAGCATACCGATACCGTGCGCGCTGTCGGCCAGGACAAGCACATCCTTTTCATGGGTCATCTGGCTCAACTCCTTCAAAGGAGCAATGAGGCCCGAGATAAACACAGTATGGCTGATGCTGATAATCTTGGTTCGGGGGGTTATGGCTTTTTCAAAAGCACTCACGATCTCATCCACGCTCTTAGGAGGGAGTCCAATCGGTACTTCCTTGATCACGATTCCGAATCTTTTTTCTTTGAGCCTCCAGGGATGAGTTCCACCTGGATGCTCCATCGAGGAAAGAAGGACCTCGTCTCCCTCCTCCAGGTCCAGACCATTGGCCACAAAATTCATCCCCTCGGTCGTGTTCCTGGTGATAACGACCTCATCAGGAGAGGCATTGATGAATTCAGCCAGCTTAGTCCGCACCTCTTCTATTTTCCGGGGGATGAACGCGTAAACATCGAACGGGTTTGTGACCTGAACTCTGAAATATTTCATCAGAGTATGGAAGACGGGTTTGGGCATCGGGCCCACCGTGCCGTTGTTCATCATGATCAGCCCGTCCTGAAAAAGAAAATGCTTACTCAGCGCATCCCAATAGACTCCGTCCGGAGACTCATCCTCGATATACCTCTCATTCAAAGAAGTTATACTCTGGTAGATTGAGGCATTCAGTTTATTCAGAGCAGAAAGAGTGAGGGCTGAGCCGGCAAAAAAGTATTTCACAAAATCTCTCCTGGAGTATCCTTTAAAAGCATCGACGATTACGGTCTGTCCTTTGATTTTCATTGTGTTTCTCCTCCTTAATTTTTTTATTTTATTTCTTGAATCCCGGCGAAGATATTTTTAATCCGTTCCTGGCTGACAGTTCCTATGACAATAAGAGTTTTATCTTTGGACTGGGTCACATAGACCTGCTTTCCTTTTCTGTCCTCCACCCGGAAGATCAATTCCTCCAGTGAACGAAAATGACTGTATCTTGAACTCGCTTTAAAACTTTTCTTTAAATCATCAAAGTCTACCGGTCCCTTTTCAGCAGTTCTGGATTCGATGATGTAGAGCGAATATCCTCCCTTGTAATCACCCTTTATTCCCTCTTTGAGGCGGAAAACATCCTCAGTGAAGAATGGATAGCTGTTATGCAATCCCAGATTCCCTTCAAAATACTTCAAGCTGGCTCTCTCCAAGCCTTCTTCGGGCAGGGCAGAGACCAGAGAAGGCCTGTTCCCGTCGGCCTTGATCTTCGTATCGATTGAGTGGGCGATATTTTGAAGCCCTCTTATCGTTTCCTCATCCTCATCAAACCCTGTCAGGGTGACAAGATATCTGGCTTTCCAGAAGTTGAGATAATAATCGGAGAGCAGAGCGTCGGAACCCAGGGATATTTCTCTGTCTTCAGGATTGGTCTTAAAAGTAAAAATCCCGTAGGCACTCTCGGGATCCTCCATTTCAAATATCTCGACGGAGATGGACTTCCCGTCTTTTCTCTTGAAATCCTGGACAACAACCTGTCGGAAACCATACTCATGGTAGATCTCAGCGCCGCCGTTAATATACTCGTATAAACCTTCCCCTCGATATGCTTGAGGAGCCCCATCCCTTTCCCAACCCTGGACCTCTCCTGATCCCGGCAGGAACCGTGACAGGTCGCCCTGCAAGGAGGCCTGTGTTGTCTCCGGGCTAAAGAGGAATAGGGCCACAAAGACGGGTAGCACTGAATATAAAATAAGGTTTCTCGCCATTCGGCTGCTTAATTTTCAGACTTTGACCTCTTCTATCTTCGTCTTTTTGAGGTCAATCTGTCCGAGTTTATTCTCATATCCCTTGTTGATCATGATGATGTCCCGGACATCCAGCCCCCATAAAGTCGTGCAGTAGGCATCTACAGCCACCCTGTCCACGCCGGCAATGACCTTTTGAGGCTTGATGAGCTTCCCCGGGCCCATAGGGCCGTTGGTCGTTATCAATTCAGTCCCATCCACCACGCAGAGCGCGGGCTTGATGACCGTGTTCAAATCCGCGATGCACTTGTCCAGGTGCTCGATCGCGCTCTGTTCGGTCTGCCATCCTTCCTTATGGAAAGTCCTGTTTTTTCTCCGAAAATTCAGGCCCATCAAATTCTTCATGGTTCCGGTGAATTTGTTTCCCGCGTGATCCTTGGTCACGGGCATGTTGATGAAGACATCATTATTGTAGAACTCTTTCATGATCTGTGCTTCCTTGAGAGAGACTCCTTTGGGTATGGGCACGGGCTTGTATAGGGATTCGTCGTCGCTGTCCACAAGTTTCAAATTCGCGCCCTCTTCTTTCACGGCTTGATCCAGACCCGTGTCTGCCCAGTGTTTGGGCGTCAGCCAGCTGAGGCAGTTGACCTCCACGGCTCCTGCCTCCTTACACATTCTGATGACAGCGCGGACGATTTCCGGCTTGGTGTATGCTCCAGGATGTCGACTCTGGGTGTTGGGGAGAATGGCCACCTTGGAGCCCTTTTTCACGAATCTTTTCATTCCTCCAAGGAGGTCGACAGCCTTAATCGTGTTCTTCAAGTAATCACTGCCGATAGCAACGGCAATATCAATCCCTTTCCTGTCATAAGCCTGAACCGAGCTGTTCAACCACGGAAAGATCACGCTGCCTCCTAAGGCAGCGGAAAACCCGATCTTGGCTGTCTTCTTGACAAACTCTCTCCTTCCTATTCCTTTTGCCATGAAACCGCTCCTTTCATAAATTACCGCAATTTTCTCATAAGAAGCGCGCCCGGTTCAAGGTCTGACCGAAAAAAACTCCTAGGAAAGAACTTTCTTATTTCTCCCTCGTTTCAAAAGGATGATGCTCCCCTCTTCCAACCCGAGGTCCCGGGCTACGACCGGACACTTCGCTTTTAACAGGAAGAATATTGGTCTCTTCTCATCCGAGAGAGCTTCGTAGTTTCCCTGGCCTTTGCTGATGATCAGGTCAGCCGAGCGATACACTCTGAAAAATTCCTCGGAGCAAAATTTCAGGATGTTTCCAGGCGCGTCGCAGCCGGATGACATGACCTTCGAAACCTTTTCCAGACCGGACAGAACCGCATCCTCACGGGTGGCATCATTAATGATGGGCTTCTCCCGGACCGCATAGACGACCGGCCGGCCGATCTCTTCGATGAGCAGCCGGTCGAACACAGTCTCCCCGGCATTGTCCGCGATGTAGAGAATCTTAGAAGCTTCCACGAGAGCTTTTCGAAAATCATCGGAGTGGTCGAGGGCAAAATCCTGAGAGAGTACAGCTTTTAGATCTCTGTCCAGGTCAAAAGAGGAGCTGGTACCAAAGTCGATGACATTTCCGGCGATCGCCAGCCGGACAGCCGTCATCAGCCTGTCCTCCGAGGCTGTGATCAGTTGCTTCAGCTCGGGATAGAGGGCAAGAGCCTGACGGATGCATCTCTCTTTGACTTCTTTATACGGGTCCTTCACTCCTGTTATCCGGGAGATGATGAGGTAAACTCCCCGGCCTATCTCGGAAGGAGTGACATCAAAGGAGACCTGGCTGAGATACAGGCTCACCTCCTTCAATATCTGAAGGATCACTTTCTCCTCTGAAGTGACCAGGCGGGCTGTCTTGAGCGCCTGGATAAAAAAACAGGGATAGCAATCCAGATATGCCTTCATTCTTTCACTTAATCAACCAAAAAACCGGAGCGCTGTGAGAGCGTAGATCGCCGTGCAGTCCAGAAGATCTCTGACGCGAACAAACTCTTCAGGTCCGTGGGAAACCTCCAGAATCCCCGGCCCATAGGCGTAAGCAGGGATATGCCGCTTGTTAAAGAAGCGAATCTCGCATAATCCCGGACAGAGCTCAAACACCGGCTCCTCCCCTGTGATATTTCTGACTGAATGGGTCAGGGCCAGCGCCAGTGGACTGGCAGGATCAGCCGTGGATGATTCTCCTTCCTGGAGCAGCTCGACATCCAAATCCACGCCTTTCTTGGTGTGCTCATTGAAGACTTCCATCAGCTCGGTCCTGGCGTCATCCAGGCTCTCTTCAGGATTGAGCCTTCTATCCACAGTGAAAAAGGCTTTATCAGGAACTACGTTGAAATTGACTCCGCTTCCTGATTCTCCTCCGATGAGCATCGCTGAGCGATTGGCTTGCGGAGGTTCGACCGGAAGCGATGTCTTTCTCCTCTGGACATCTTTTCTCAATTCAAAAAGAGACCGGGCTATTCTCATCATCCTCTCAAAGGCATTATCCCCGGTGTGCTCGAGTGCGACATGGGCCGGCTTGCCTTTGATCGTGATTCGATAGGTAAGCGCGCCCTTGTTCGCATTCCAGACCGCACCGCTCGTCGGCTCGGGCATCAGCATTCCTTTTATGTTCCGAGAAACAAGCCCAGCCTCAAAAAGATGGCGAGTGCCACGGCTGCCGCCTGTTTCCTCATCCGGGACCAGGGAGAATGTGATATATCCGTATTTTCCAAATCCACAGTCCCGGAGGACAAGGAGGGCAAACAGCATGGCCGCCAGCCCGCCTTTCATGTCCGAACTGCCGCGGCCGTATAGGGAACCGTCCTTAAGCACGGGTTTGAACTGTCCGTCTGAATCTGCGGGCACAACATCATAATGGCCGTGAAAATGAAGGCTTCCCTTTCCATCCCCATGGGCTCCGATGATGGAATAACGGGGATATTTGTCATCCGGGACTGTGACTAAACGATGCTCAAACCCCCAATCCTTTAACCTGCCGCACAGATACTTCGCGCACTCCTGGTAGGCCTTGCCCGGCGGGTTCACGGTCGGAATGGCGATAAGATCGCTGAGGGTACCGGTTATCTGCGGACTGTAGTCCTCAACTCTTTTTTTGATTTTCGTTATTTCTTGGCACACAGATCTTCTAGAATCTCTCAAAAATCACCAATTCATCAAGGCTCTTTTTTGGGGGCATGTCGGGCCACTCATAAGGAACTCCGATAGGAGTAAAACAGATAAGCCTGTACTGCTCGGGGATACCAAAGAACTCCTTCATTTTCACCTCAGGGAAAAAAGTGGTGAAAAAACCGGTTCCGTAGCCCAGGGCTCTGGCTGCGATCATCAGATTTCCCGCGGCCAGAGACCCGTCATAGAGAATATAATCGGGATATTGGGCCTGGGAATCCACCAGCACAGCCACATATACAGGGGCTGAGAGAACGTTTTTCACAACCTCTTCAAGCTGGGTGCGCAGTTTGGAAAGCTGTTCCTCTGTCGGGTTTCTTTTTATTTTATATCCCTCAAGATACCACGAAACCGCTTCCTTTTGAAGCTGGTCAAGCCTGGCTCTGTCCTGAATCACCAGAAATTTCCAGGGCTGCTGGTTTCCGGCTGTGGGCGCGAGACGAGCGGCATCCAGGATTTTCAAAATATGCTCCTGGGGAACGGGCGTGGGCTTGAATCTCCGGACTGTCCGCCGGGTTTTGATCATATCCAAAAGATATGTCTGGTCCGCTGAATATCTGAGATCCGGATTCTTTTCTATTAGGTAGCGCTCGATCGGAGTGCATATATCCCCGACAACTTTCCACATCCCGTCTTCCTTATGGAAAATCAGGGTGAAATAGGAGTCCAAATTATATGTTCCGCTTTCCGGCAGCCTCTGTTTGTAATAAAACTTGGCCACCGTATAACCGTAGTCTTTCCCCTCGTGGACTTCCAACAGCTCTACGGGCATCTCCCAGCCTGTCTCCTTAAACCAGTCCTCATGGAACGTGTAATAGCCCTCCCGGGAATCGATGAGTTTTCCTGTGCTCGTCAGGAAGAAAAAGTCTTGACCATCGGTCACGGTGGTAAAAAGGCTTTTTAGATCAGAGTTGTGAATGGCCTGGACATAGAGGTCAAAAGTTGCCTTCAGGGAAAGACCCGGACGGTTTTCATCTGCAGCAGCCAGATGAGTGAAAAAAGAGAAAAAGAAGAGAAATGCTATCCAGAAGAGAGTACATTTCTTGAAGAAATTCATCTTAGTCACCTCTTCGTCAATGATCTTATCTATCTTGATAATATTCGATTATCTCCAGCTTCAGCTTGCCTATGACATCCGAGACAGCCTGAGCCATCTCTTTGAAAATGTTTTCGTCCAGAAGGCTCTGGCCGAATTTGATATGAGTGGCGTCGGTGTAAAGCTCTCCGCTCTTCTTATCGACGGCCAGCCATTTGGCATCAAGGCCTACCCACTGGCCCGCATAGACTTCTGGCCACATATGATAGGCAAATATGCCGCGGCCATACATGATTCCCACTGCCGCCCTGGCCGGGATCCCTGCGGCGCGAAGAAGCGCCACTGTCAATACGGTATGTTCAGAGCAGTCTCCTTTACGGTTCTCTAGGATCTCCCTGGCATCGGCGAAGCCCACGTCATAGGTTGGAGTCATCTCTCTTTTCACCCACTCGGCGATCTTCTTGGCCGCCCGCCAGGAATTCCTCTCTTCACCGACTATATCCCCGGCGGTTCTTTTGATTTCGGGGTCATCGGATTGACAGAAGGAGGTCGGCATTAAAAAGCGGCGGAGGTCTTCTTCTTCAACCGGAAAAGAAACAGCGTCCTCCTCCCTGAATACCAGGGAAAAAGTCTGAATGAGAACATAATTCTCCCCCGATTCCAGGATCTTCTGACTTATCCCGTCAAAAGGGAAATCATGTATTCTCTCCGGGGGAATACCGCTGAGTTTGAATTTGACCATCTGAACCTCGAGAGGATTCTCGAACGTTATGTTGGGTTTGATGATCGTAGAAAAAGCGATATCGAAGTTCTCCCCTGAGACCTCAAGGGCTTTCTCCTCGGGCATCCGGAGCGAAGTCAATTCCATGAAACTGGTTTTGGAAACGCTTTTCTGGACATTCCCGTCCCCGTCAATCCAATCTTCGCTGGAGACAGTAATGACAGAGTCTGTTTTTCCTGCGACACGCCATAAATTCAATTTCTCTCCCAGGATTAAAACATCCTCCCTGCCGACCACCTCGAAGCTGGAATCGATAAGGTTATGAGTTGTGAAGTCAAGAATTTTAAAGCTGTATTTCTTTCCGGGCTTCAAACCTTCCTGTTCGATTATCTGCCGCACCGGGATCTCCAGATAAAATTCCTCTTCGTAAGGCAGTTCTTTTATGACTTTATCCCCTATCTGGAATATTATTTTATTCTGACCGATCTCAGCTTTCATGACGGTCTCGGTCTCGGACATTTTCGTCCTCAGGACACACTCCAGAGGTTTGCCTTTCTCATCGTAAAGAGATTCCTGAATCGTAGTCAGTTCTACAGGAGTTCCTCCCAATCGGGATATCTGCATCCAGGATTTATCGTATTCTTTCCTGTGTCTTCTTCCATTCTTTATGAGCGAGAATTCCTGATTGAGGCTGTATCCGACTTTGATCCCGTTCATATATACTCCCATCCAGGATTCAGATGTTTTTTCCTGACCGGATTCCTGATTCTCTAGAAGCGGAAGAATACCGGGATTAACTCTTGAGGCACAGGCCAATCCAATCTCTGGCTGAACGACTGTCCCAAAAAAGGCAAAAATGAAAAACAGATAAAGGAAAAAAGGCGATAAAACTTTCTTTGGCTTTAACTTCATCTGTATGACTCCCGCATCTTAAAGTTTTACTGCTTCTTACGAAAAGAGTCAAACAGGGTTCGATGCGGGTGTGAAAATGCAGCCCGGTCTTCATGGATTTTTTAACAGCCAGTCTCAATCCTGAATTGCCAGCAATATTGAATATTCTGCTGGGAACACTATTTTTGGAGGCGGATACGGTACTTTTTTATCTTCTCGTTCAAGGTTGTGTACTTCAAGCCCAATATTTCTGCCGCTTTCTTCTGCTCTCCGTTAACTTTGTAGAGAGTCCTCAATATTATGTTCTTCTCTATTTTTCCCATAAAACTTTTCAATGAAATATCGCTGCTTTCAAAAAAATATTCCATGAAAATCCAGAAAAGCTTCCTTTTCAACCTGTGCTTTTTCGAGTGCTCATTCTCTCCTTTTATACTTTCGATAATATTGGCCTCTATTTCCTCCAGTGCCCCTTCTTTCATCCGGACTTGCTCATCAAAAAAAACCATGTCTGATTCAACCTGAATGACATCGGCACTTTTTTTCTTACGGCTGGAAAATTCCAATATTCCCTCTTTCAGCTCAATGACTGAATGTGTTGATCCCATCGATCCCCCCTTGTTCAAGCAAGGATACTCACACAGATTATTTCTGTTCTACCTTCACAAATTTGATCATCCTTTTCACTTCCTCCGCTAGTATCGGGAGACCATTTTGAATCTTCAACTTTTCAATCTCTCCGTTTTGTATTCCTTCACAGTATTTGATGAACGAATACCATACAGGATGCACTCGAATAAGCTTGTTGCTGGGAACTTCCTCACTCAATTTTTTTAAATCAGCCTCACTCATCTTCGGTTTATGAATCTCGATTCATCTCTTTGACGGATACTTGATGTTTCGGGTGATTGTCATAATTTTTCTCTTGAGAGCTGCGGACCAACAGGAAAATGCCCCTCCCATGTATCGAACATGGGAGAGGCATTCATGTTCAATAAAGAACTTTTAGAACTGGAACCTCACTCCAAGTCTCAGCACTCTCGGGTTCAGGATCTCGTTCAGTGTGTAGGCAGTGGCGGTGCGGGTGAAGGAAAAAGTATCGTCCGTATAGTGGTAAATTCTTCCCCAAGTCCTCTGGTACCTTCTGTTCTCCAGCTTGGCGTTGAAGACGTTAAACAGGTCGGCCATCAAATAGATCCTTCCGGTGTCACCGAGGTTGATGACCTTTTCCAGCCTGAGGTCAAACCTGTAGAAGGTGTTCAGACGAAATTCGCCGAAAGGATGGATGTAGGAAGTGTAGCCTCTGCTTCTGGTGTTGGGAAGTCTGTAGTCTGTATAGCTGATCTGCTCTATAAGCGGCCAGCCTTCTCTGGCCAGGAAGGTGAAGGAGACGTTGAAGTCGTAGGGGAGCTGATAGAGTCCTCCAGCTTTGACCATCCATCTGGAGTAGGTGTACTGGTTGATCTTGCCGCTGGCGCCGCCGATCAGAGGCGCATAAGCCCTGCCGTCGATAGCCCAGAGGTTTGTATCGTGAAAGTAACTGCCTTCTCCATAATGCTCTGCCTGGTGCTGCCAGGTCAAGCTTCCGTTCAGCATCCACTTGTTGCTCAGCCTCTTGTTGAAGATGATGTCGACTCCATAGTAGTCTCTGTAATAACCGGGTTGTCTCTCATACAGGTCATAGGCAGTGAGGCCATCTTCAACATTGCCAAGGTATGTTCCATCCGAGGCAGTGTAGTCATGGTCATAGACATACCAATCATGGTCAGGGGCCTCGCCTGTATCGCCGTCCCACAGAGTATCTACTCCCGTCACATCATAAGATGCGGGTGGGAGGGCATCTGCGACGATGCTGGTGGCGCTCACAAACCAGTCGCTCTGCTGATAATAGTTCGTTCCGCCAACAGGGAAGAAAGGAACCCTCCAGTTGAAATTATCGTATTTTCTGTAGGAGGCGTTGACAGTCACCGCGAAGTCGGTGAAAATCTCTCTCTCAACCGTGAGCATGAACTCGGTTGTCCGGGTAGAACCAAAGGACGGGTCGAGCTCATCATAAGGAGCGGTCAGGTCGTTCCTGGTCGCCCAGGATGCCACTCCGCCATACATAACGCCGTAGGCATCGTCGATCTCAGCCGCAGTCGGCAGGAAGTTACCGGCAGCGTCAAACACCTGATAGGGCAGATAATCAGCCACACTGTCACCGGTTCCCCGCCAGTAGAGCTCGGTGAATTCCATGACTTCATCCCTGTTCTGATCCAGCCACCAGAAATTGATGTTTCCGCCTGTTCCACCGGGCATCTGGTTGAAGGAGCCGGTGCCCATGAAGTCGCCGTACATGGCAAATGATGCCTTGCCGATAGTCTTGCCGTCTCCGGTGATGTCCCAGGTCAGTCCGAGTCTCGGAGAGAAAAACGTCCAGCCCCATTTATCTCCATTCCGGTCGTACAGCGTCTGAAATTCATCCGTCATATCGATCCCGGGCAAGAGGGCATCGAACGCGTCAGAGATGGCTGTGTTTCCGCCAGTGATGGTTTCCCAGGCCGGGTTGTCGGTCACTGTCAGGATCGTGGCCGGATTGAGCCTTGGGACCTGCCTGTCATACCTCAATCCAACGATCAGGTTGAACTTGCCGAAGGTGATGGTGTCGCTGAGGTAGGCAGAAAGCGCGCTGACTCCGTAGTCCCTGTAGTAACCTCTATGGTACTGGAAAAACTTCACATTCTCGGCATCAGTGGGAATATTGGGAGTGCCGTCCCAGGTGCTTGTGCCGTAGGGCGCGGGAAGGGCGTCAAGGTCGATGGTCGGGCTGTCGTAGTTCCAGAGGTAATAGAAGTTTCCGGGATAGACGGACTCGGTGTAGGCGTTCCTGTCCGCGTACTCGAATCCAACCTTGATGTCATGGCTCACGCCAAGCAGGCTGTCGTTGAAGTAGTTGAGCAGGAAGTTGTACTGGTTGACCGGACGCTCAACATAGTAGCGGGTTAATGCAACCAATCCATCAGGAGCTTCCCAAATGTCTCTTGTATTATCATAGGCGGCAGGGTGTTCGAAATCCCGGTCGCCCATCGGGGTCAGGTTGAAGCCCGCGTCCGAGAAGGCATACTTCAAGGACACAAACAGGTTGTCCCCGAACATATGCTCATCCTGGAACTTCAAGATCGGGCTGCCGAAATGATACCGGCCTCCCTGATACAGACCAGCGGGATTGGCAGCGCTCGAAGAGCGGCCCCACTTGTTCTTGCCGCCGCTGTGCAGAAAAGCCTCAAACCTGTTCTCAGGAATGAGCTGCACGTTCAGCTTGGCCGCGTAGTTGACAAGCAGGGTGTCATCCGGCTGCTGGTAAACGGTCGTGGTCTTGATGTCCTGGACACCGTAGGAACCCCACAGCCAGGCCTTGTCCTTGACCAGCGGTCCGCCCAGGTTGAACCCGTAGTCCTTGTTGTTCCGGATCAAATTCACACCCAGGAAGTCGGGCTCGTCGAGCTGAACCCCGGCCACATACTCCGCGTTCTTGGCCTGGAACTTCTCGTCGACCATGTAGAAACGGCCGCCCAGGGTGATCTTGTTCCCGCCGCGGCGGGTCACCATGTTCAACGCAACTCCACCGGTCTGAACGGTCACGTCCGCGCCACCGACCGTGACCTGCATCTCTTCAAAAGCGTCAAAGTCATAGTAGCTCGGCGACGCTCCGATGGCTGCAGGGTCGGTGATGACGATACCGTCCATCGCCCAGACGTTGTTGCTGTAGGAACCGGCTCCCCTGGCCACATAAGACGACTGCTGGCCGGACTCCACGCCACCCACGTTCTCTCTGTCAACGATGATCGAAGGCGCCATCTGCAGG
>JAOUKO010000221.1 GCA_029882525.1 Candidatus Aminicenantota bacterium
ATAAAGTCAGAGATGAACTAAGCTTTTACAGGGAAAAATGCGAAAATATGACTGGCTGGGAAGCAGGGATTCGAACCCCGATTCCATGATCCAGAGTCATGTGTCCTACCATTGGACGACTTCCCAGTCTAGGAAATGATAATCGATATCTTGAAGTTTTTCAACCTCCCTCTCTACGTTGACTTGACAATTTTCCGATGGTAAGATTGACGATTCACTATGAGAAAAAATCTGCTCCGGTTTGGAATATTCTTCCTCCTCACCCTGGTTTTTCTTTTCTTTTTCATCCGGAGAGTGGAATGGAAGGAAGTCCTGGGCTACTTGACGGATGTGGACCTCAAATTCTTCATCCTGGTCGTTATCCTTGTTCCCGTTCACTTCGCCACCCGGGGTTTCCGCTGGAAATTCCTCCTGATGCACGAGAAAAAAGATGTTAAATTTTCCCATATGTTCGCCGGAAACGCAGTGGGCTTCACGGTTACTCTCCTTTTCCCAGGAAGGCTGGGAGAGCTGGTCAAGCCGTTGTACCTGGCGCAGAAGGAGAGAATAAGCAGAGGATTTTCCATCGGCACTGTGGTTGTTGAGAGAATATTCGATATGTTCACCATGTGCTTTTTGCTCGGGATATTTCTTCTGGCCAAACCCCTCTATTCTTCCTATTTCCAGGGAAAAGAAGAGGCGTACTCCAGTCTTCAGCTCTACGGCATCATCGGCGTGGTCATTGCCACCATCCTCCTGGCCATCATCCTTGCTCTCTATTTCTTCAAGGAAAAGGCTCTTTCCGTCATCACTTTATTGCTGAAGCCTGTACCCGAGAAAATCTCCCAGAAGATTCTCAAAGCTTCAAAGGGATTCATCCAGGGCCTGAAGTTTTTTCATTCTGTCGGGAACCTGCTCATTTATATCCTTCTCTCCTTTGTCGTCTGGATAGGCATCATTTTTTATTACTGGATCTTTTTCTTTGCCTATAAAATCTCTGTGCCTTTTTTTCTGCTCTGTCCGTATGTATTTCTGGTATTGATAGGGGCTTCCATTCCAACGCCGGGGATGGTGGGGGGATTCCACTATTTCAGCAAAGTCGGTTTGACTTCTCTGTTTGATGTGGATTTAAACCTGGCCGTTGGCATGACGATCGTGGTCCATGCTGTCCAGGTCGTGATGACTTGCCTGGTGGGTTATGTTATATTATGGAAAGAAGGCATTTCGCTGCTCCAGCTGAAGAAACTAGGGGAGGATATCAAGAAATGAAGTGTCCGTACTGCGACTATCCGGAGAGCAAAGTCATCGATTCCCGTGAAAGCAAAAACGGCCTGTGTATCCGCCGCCGCCGGGAATGCCTTTCCTGTAAGAAAAGGTTCACGACCTACGAGAAAATCGAAGAAATCCCCTTTATGGTCGTCAAAAAAGACGGAAGAAGACAGCCTTTTGACAGCCAGAAGCTTCTCCGAGGGTTACTCAAAGCCTGTGAAAAAAGGCCTGTGCCCCTGGCAAAACTGGAAGAGATTGTTGAAGAGGTCGAAACTAAACTCCAGGACCGCACGGATAAAGAATTGGCTGCTTCGAAAATTGGTCAGCTGGTGATGAAGAGGCTCAAGACACTGGATAAGGTCGCCTATGTCCGGTTTGCCTCGGTGTACCGGGAATTCAAGGATGTGGTGGAATTCAAACAGGAACTGGAATCTCTCCTTAAGGAAAAATAGACCTACCTGGAAATGGTTAAAAAGATCAAGCTTATCTCAAAAATCGAGGATATCAAAGGAGACATAAACCGGATCGTGGGGGAGTTCGGTTTCCAGCAAAAAGAGGTATTGGGTTTGGATGGAGGCTGGAATCCGGATGTGGATATCTATGAGAATGCGGACAATATAACGGTTGAGATTGAACTCCCTGGAGTTGAACAGAAGGATATCACTTTATTACTCCACAGTAACCGCCTGGAAATAAAGGGATTCAAAAGAGAAGAGGAGAAGTCCAGGAAACCTAAATATATCAGGTTGGAACGGGAATACGGATCTTTCCGGCGTTTTGTCTTTTTGCCAGGGGCGGTGATTCCCGAAGAAACAACCGCCATTCTTCGGAATGGTGTTTTAATCATAACCTTGAGAAAATATGGGCGGGAAAGAAAAAAGGAACGAGTCGTGAATATCCATAAAGCTAGGGAATAAACTTGGAGGAATACAATGGCTAGAAAGAACAAGGATAAAGAGAATGGCTATGAGGATGTATTAGACGACCGGGATAAGAAGATTCATGTTCCCAAAGAACTCCCGATTCTCATGCTCAGAGATATCGTCGTTTTTCCGTATATGGTGATTCCGCTGTTCGTGGGAAGAGAGAAGTCAAAGAATGCCATTGACCATTCGCTGTCGACTGACCGGATGATTCTTCTCCTGACACAAAAGAACATGGAGATAGAGGAACCCAAAAAAAGAGATGTCTATGAGGTGGGGACAGTTGCCTTGATCATGCGCATGCTCAAGCTTCCAGACGGCAGGATGAGAATCCTGGCTCAGGGTCTGGTGAGAGCAAGAATCGGCAAACTGGATGAGGATAAACCCTTTTATACTGCTGAGATCAGTGTCATCCCCGAGCCTGAGGAGGCAGAAAAATCGATAGAAGTGGAGGCCCTGATCAAAAATACACGTTCAGGATTGGAGAAGGCCTCCTCTTTGGGCAAGGATATTCCTCCTGAGGTTTTGATCCTTTCGGCGAATATCGATGAGCCAGGGAGGCTGGCGGATCTGACCGCAGCTAATCTGGAGTTAAAAACCAACGAGGCTCAGAAGATTTTGGAGGTTGCTGACCCCCTTCAAAGGCTGAAGAAAGTCTTCGAGCTATTAACGAGAGAGCTTGAGCTTCTGGATATACAGTCAAAGATCAGCACCGAGGCTAAAGGCGAAATGGACAAACTTCAGAAGCAGTACTTTCTCAGGCAGCAGATGAAAGCGATCCAGAAGGAACTGGGAGAAGGGACTGAGATTCAGGAAGAAATTACGGCTTACAGGGAAAAGCTGACCAAGCTGAAAATCTCCCCGGAGGTAAAGGAGGAACTGGAGAAACAGATCATCCGTCTTTCCCAGATGCACCCAGAGTCTGCGGAGACCGCTGTTGTCCGCAATTATCTGGACTGGATGTTTGACCTTCCCTGGAATAAAAGCACGGTCGATAACCTGGACCTGAAAAAGGCGAAGCAAATTCTGGATGAGGACCATTACGGTCTCGAAAGAGTAAAGGAAAGGATCCTTGAATACCTGGGAGTCAGGAAACTTTCAAAGAAGATAAAGGGGCCCATCATGTGTTTTGTCGGGCCTCCAGGAGTGGGGAAGACATCTCTCGGCCGCTCGATTGCCCGGGCTCTGGGCCGAGAGTTTATCCGGATATCCCTGGGAGGTGTTCGGGATGAAGCAGAGATCAGAGGTCATAGACGGACATATGTCGGTGCCCTCCCTGGCAAGATCATCCAGGGATTGAGGCGGGTGAAATCCAATAATCCCGTGTTCATGATGGACGAGGTGGATAAGATCGGGGCTGATTTCAGAGGCGACCCTTCCTCAGCCTTGCTTGAAGTCCTGGACCCGGAGCAAAATTACTCTTTCCGTGACCATTATCTTGGAGTTCCTTTTGACCTCTCCAAGGTGATGTTCATCACCACAGCCAACCTTCTCGACCCGATCCAGCCTGCTTTTCGTGACAGGATGGAAATTCTCCGTCTCGCGGGATATACCGAGGAGGAGAAATTGCAGATCGCCTTGCGCCACCTGGTTCCCAAGCAGATTAAGGAAAATGCTCTGGATGAAAAATTGATCATTTTTACCAGGGGCGCTGTAAAGAAGATCATTTCTCTCTATACGAGGGAAGCAGGTGTCAGGAATCTTGAGAGAGAAATTGCGTCGGTCTGCCGGAAGGTGGCCCGGCATGTAGCTGAAGGAAGGAAAAAGTCGACCAAAGTCACTTCCCAGAGCATCGAGAATTATCTCGGGCCTCCAAAGATCTTTAAAGACCAATTGCTGCAGAAGGACAGCGTCGGCGTGGCTACAGGAGTTGCCTGGACGGCCACCGGAGGAGAAATGCTCTTTGTGGAATCTACCAAAATGAAGGGGAAGGGGCAGCTTTCTTTGACTGGTTCATTAGGCGAGGTGATGAAAGAGTCAGCCCAGGCAGCCGTGAGTTATGCCCGGGCTCATGCTGAAGAGCTGGGTATAGACAGCCAGATCTTCTCCAAGAATGATTTTCACATTCACATTCCCGAAGGAGCGATACCCAAAGACGGGCCTTCTGCTGGAGTCACCATTGCCACCTCATTGATTTCAATCTGCTCGGGTTTAAAGGTGAAGCATGATGTCGCCATGACAGGCGAGATCACCCTGAGAGGAAATATCCTGCCGGTTGGCGGAGTGAAGGAAAAGGTCCTTGCGGCCCAACGGGCTGGAGTGAAAAAAATGATTCTTCCTCTGCCCAACAAGAAAGATATGGCTGATATTCCCAGTAAAATTAAAAGAGAGATGGAATTTATTTTTGTTGAGTCCATATACGATGTTTTTGACAACGCTTTGGTAAGAGAGCCTCAAAGTAAGACTAAGCCTTGATTTTTAAATAGCCAGCTCCATGAAGCTCAAACTCATTGGGGAACGGGAGATCCTAACAGCGATCAGGAAAGAATTCTCTGATATTCCTGAGGACTTGATCGTGGGTATCGGTGATGATGCCTCTGTCATAAAAACCCGGGAAAAATATTTCATACTCACCAAAGATTTACTCATCGAAGATTATCATTTTATCGCTTCCCTGCATCCTCCTTATTTCCTGGGGAGAAAGAGCCTGAATGTCAACCTGAGCGATGTGGCGGCGATGGGAGGCAAGCCAAGGTATGCGCTTCTCGGATTAGCGTTTCCGGCAAAGACCAAGCTCCGCTGGGTGGAAGAGTTTTTTGCCGGATTCAAGTCCGCCGCTGAAGAGTGGAAAGTCACTCTTGCCGGAGGAGATATTTCCCAGTCCAAAAAGATAGCGGTGT
>JAOUKO010000222.1 GCA_029882525.1 Candidatus Aminicenantota bacterium
GTAATCCTCAAGAGTATGGGAAAGTTCATCTCCTTTCTTCCTCATGGCCAGGATCTTCATCTGATCCTGGAATCCATCCTTGGCCACCTTTTCCAGGTGTTCCTCCAGGGAAACTCCCTGGGGCGGTTCGTAATTGGGCAGGAAGTGCCCGGAAGTCGGAAATTCAAAATTACACTTGGCTGCGATCCTGGCTGTGTTCTGGATGGCCTCAGGCAAATCCTTGAAAAGCTCTATCATCTCCGCGCTGGACTTGAAATAGAACTCGTTGGCCCCGAAACGGATCCTGTCCTGGTCTGTCACCTTCTTGTTGGTCTGGATGCAGAGAAGGACATCCTGGGTCTCCGCATCGTCTTTGGCAAGATAGTGGACGTCATTGGTGGCCACAAGGGGAAGAGCCAGCTTTTTTGCCAGGCTGATGAGTTGAGGGTTGACCTCCTTCTGTTCTTTCAGGCCATGGTCCTGGATCTCGATGTAGAAATCCCCCTCGGCAAAGAACGAAGCATATTCCCGGGCAGCCTCTTCGGCCTTCTCCATCTGCCCCATTCCCAGAAAATGGCTCGCCTCTCCCTTCAAACAGCCCGAAAGGCCGACCAATCCTTCACTGTGGCGGGCCAGGAGTTCCTTATCGATCCGGGGCCTGTAGTAAAATCCTTCAAGATAAGCTTTGGTAACCAACTGACAGAGGTTCCTGTATCCCTTTTCATCCTTGACGAGCAGGGTCAGATGAAAATGGTTGGGGGCTCGAATATTGGCTCTCTTCTCAAAACGGCTCTCCGGAGCCACGTAGATCTCGCAGCCCAGGATCGGTTTGACCTCCCTCTCCCTGGCCTGCTTGAAAAAGCTCACCGCCCCAAAGACATTCCCATGGTCAGTGAGAGCCACCGCCGGCATGTTGTTCTGATAGGCAGCCTCAACCAGGGCCGCAGTCTTCAGGGCTCCGTCCAGGATGCTGAATTCTGAATGATTATGAAGGTGAATGAACATCAATTCCATAGCAATTCACGGTCTATTTTTCAGGGTTAAGAAGCTTTATTCCGCGATCATAACAAGATAGCCTAGCAAAACCGAACCTGTTTTTCTAGTTTTTTTCGCTTTTTCCCTGCGCCTCTTATTCCCATTCAATGGTTCCCGGAGGCTTTGAGGTGATGTCATAGACCACCCTGTTGACACCATCCACCTCGTTCACTATCCGGTTGGAGACCCGGGACAGGAGTTTTGAATCGGCAGGAAACCAATCCGCCGTCATCCCATCCACACTCTGGACGAGCCGGATAACAACCACGCTCTGGTAAGTGCGGCGGTCCCCCATGACTCCGACCGCCTTCACCGGAAGCAAGACCACAAAGGCCTGCCATAATCTATGATAAAGCCTGGCCTTTTTGATCTCATCGATCAGGATGGCGTCAGCCTCCTGCAAAAGCCTGACCCGGTCAGGAGTGACCTCGCCGACGATCCGGACTGCCAGACCTGGGCCAGGGAAGGGATGCTGAAGGATAAAATCCCTGTCCACTCCCAGTTCCCCCGCCAGAGCCCTCACCTCATCCTTGAAGAGCTCTCTGAGCGGCTCAATCAGCTTGAACTTCATCCGGGAGGGCAAACCGCCGACATTGTGGTGAGACTTGATGGAGTCCGAAGGGCCCCTCACCGGGTTACTCTCGATCACGTCGGGATAGATCGTCCCCTGAGCCAGGAATCCCACATCCCCGATCTTTGCGGCTTCCTCTTCGAAGATGCGGATGAACGTCCTTCCGATGATCTTCCTCTTCCTCTCGGGGAAAGAGACTCCTGACAGGGCTTCCAGGAACCGGCGGGAAGCGTCCACTCCGACCACATTCAGGGCTAATTTTTTCCTGAATTTTTCCATTAACTCCCGGTACTGTCCCTTTCTCAAAAGTCCGTTATCGACAAAAATACAGAAAAGTCTATTACTTATGGCTTTCTGGACGATCAGCGAGGTCACCAGTGAATCGACTCCTCCGCTGAGCCCGCAGACAACCTTTTCCTTCCCGACTTCCTGCTGAATCTCCTCGACTTTGCGCTCGATGAATGAACCCATCTTCCACGCAGGCTTCAGCTCAGCTATGGAGAACAAAAAATTCGACAGGATCTTTTTTCCCTGCTCGGTGTGCACCACCTCGGGATGGAACTGGACGCCAAAAAGCTTCTTCTCCCGCTCTTCCATAACCGCCACAGCGCAATGAGCGGTACCCCCGGTTACCACAAATCCAGGCGGAACCTTTTCCACTCTGTCGCCATGGCTCATCCAGACCTGGCTGTCATCCTTGATTCCTGAAAGCAAGCCCTTACTATCCTTGATCTTCAGGGAAGCAAACCCGTATTCTCTTTTCTCCGTGGGGACAACTTTCCCTCCCAGAAGGTGGGACATCAACTGCAGCCCGTAACAAACACCCAGGACAGGAACCCCCATCTCGAACACGTCTCTGGGAAAACGGGGAGCATTCTTCCCGTAGACGCTCTGCGGCCCCCCGGAGAGGATAATCGCATCCGGATTCTCCTTCTTGACTCTGGAAAGACGAATGCTGAAAGGAAAAATCTCAGAAAAAACGCCCATCTCCCTTACCTTCCTGGCGATAAGCTGGGTGTATTGAGAACCGAAATCAAGGACAACGACCTTAGGCATGTTCAGATTTTAGCACAAAATCTTAGACGGTTCTATTTTTCAGCGAAATAACTGTTTTCCATATTAGAAAAAAATTTATTGCTCAGGCGGCGACGGTTCCCCTCCATCCAGAGCCCATGGTGGTGGGTGGGAGGGTCTTGGCTTGGATGGAGAGGAACCAGCCGCTTTCACAGCTTACCCCTTCATAATCAATTGTCACGGAAATAGAGATGTTTCCGAGAATTGACTTCGATTTTCTATTATTTTATAGTTGTCTTGACCATGGACTGGGAAAAAATCGCTCAAGAAACAAGCGTCAAGACCGACTCGAAAATTATCCTGCTGGTCATGGATGGGCTGGGAGGTCTTCCTGTCCAGGGGAAAACCGAGCTCGAAGCGGCGCAGACTCCCAACCTGGACAACCTCGCCGCAAAAAGCGTCTGTGGCTTGACCGACCCCGTCTTCATGGGGATCACGCCAGGGAGCGGCCCCGCCCACCTCTCTCTCTTCGGGTATGACCCGACCAAATACATCCTGGGGAGAGGAATACTGGAAGCGCTCGGGGTGGGTGTGGAAGTGGGGAGAAACGACCTTGTAGCCAGGGGGAACTTTGCGACCCTGAAAGCCGGTCTTATCGTTGACAGAAGAGCGGGAAGGATCCCCACCAGCGAGAACGAACAAATCTGTAAAAAGCTCAACGACTCCCTGAAAGAGGTCAACGCCATAAAAATCTCCTTTTTCCCCGGGAAGGAGCATCGTTTTGTGATCAAATTCAGCGGAGAAGGCCTTTCCGATGCTCTCTCAGACGCTGACCCTCAAAAAGACGGCCAGCCCGTCGTTCCCACAAGAGCCCTTTCCCCTGAAGCTGAAAACTCGGCTCTAATGGTGAACCGCACCATGGAGAAAGCCACAGAGCTTTTGAAGGACTCTCCCAAGGCTAACACCGTCCTTTTACGGGGATTCTCAGGCTGTCCCTCTCTGCCCACCTTGAACGAACTCTATAAACTCAACGCCGCAGCCGTCGCCAATTATCCGATGTATAAGGGGCTGGCCAAGCTGGTCGGGATGGAAGTTCTGGATGTCGGTCCGGAGATGCCCGAGCTCTTCGATGCTGTGGAGAAGCATTACAAGAACCATGACTTCTTTTACGTTCATGTGAAAAAAACTGATTCGGCAGGCGAGGATGGAAACTTTGAGGCTAAAAAGAAGGCTATCGAGGAAACAGACGGCTACATCCCGCGCCTGCTCTCCCTCGAGCCCGATGTCCTGGTCGTGACCTCTGACCATTCCACCCCTTCTCTTCTCAAAGGCCACTCCTGGCATCCCAATCCCTTCCTCCTGTTCTCAAAAGCCTCCATGACCGATCATGTGATACGGTTTTCAGAAAGGGAATGCAGCCATGGATACCTGGGAAGGTTTCAGGCCATCTATGCCATGCCTTTGATGCTTGCCCACGCCGGCAAGCTGAAGAAATTCGGGGCATGATGCGTCGTAAATCATTGACAATAATCGAGTTATATTATATAATGGGCATGAAATAACGATGAACAAAGGAATAAAGACCTGTTTCTGGGTATCCCTGCTGTTTTTTTCCCTCCTCTTTCCCTTCGCCTCCTATCCTGACTCGAGGATCGAGATCCATGAAGTCCGCTACCATATCCATCCTTCGTTCACCCGGGTTGTGATTGAAATCGGGAAGGTGCGGGACTACAACTTCAACCAGCTCCACTCTCCAGACCGGGTCTACGTGGACATCTATCAGGTCAAGCTGAATCCTTCTCTGCACGGGCAAAGCTACCTGGTCCAATGCGACTATCTCGACCAGGTCCGGATCGCCCAAAAAAACCCGTCCACCGTCCGCGCTGTGATCGACCTGGATTTCAGCAAGGCGTACTATAAGGTGTGGCATCTCCCTGATCCCTTCAGGCTCATCATCGACGTCTATCCCAAGAATGTCCCTGATCTTCCTCCGCCACCCAAGCTGAAAACCAGCATAATCCGCCAATTGGGCCTGGGGATCCGGAGAGTGGTGATCGACCCGGGCCACGGGGGAAAGGACCCGGGATGTGTCGGAGACCAGAATAAACTTCAGGAGAAAAAAGTCGTCCTCGATGTCGCCCTGCGGCTGAAAGCGCTCCTGGAGTCTCTCGGCCTGGAAGTGATCATGACCAGGGAAACAGACATCTATCTCCCCCCCGAGACCCGGACCCTGATCGCCAACCAGAAACAAGCGGACATCTTCATCTCGGTCCACGCCAATGCCAGCCGCAACAGGAAGCTCTCCGGGGTGGAGACATTCTATCTCAACCTCAGCCAGGACCCCACAGTGGTCGAAACGGCCGCCCGGGAAAATGCCACCTCCA
>JAOUKO010000029.1 GCA_029882525.1 Candidatus Aminicenantota bacterium
TCTGATATCCTGAGCACCGAAATCGAGGTTTGTCCCCCATTCGAACTCGACCATGATCACCGATGCTCCCTCGGTCGTCATCGAATCCACCTCCTTGACCCGGCTGATGGTGTTGATGATCTGTTCGAGAGGCCTGGTGATGGTGTTCTCGATATCCTCGGACGAAGCGCCGGAGTAAGTGGTGACCACGGAGACCGTGGGAAACTCGATGTCCGGGAAAAAATCCAGGCCAAGACTGGCGAAGGCGATGAATCCCAGCACGACCAGTATCATGGCCAGCATGGCCGTTGAGACCTTTCGCTTTACAGCTATTTCTGGTATTTTCATTCTATGACCTCTCTGATCTCTATTTGGGTGCCATCCTCAAGACCGAAGTTTCCCTCCACGACAACCAGGTCTCCTTCTTTCAGCCCGTTGACGACTTCGATCCTGTCTGAATTCTGAAGGCCGAGGTTAAGCTCGACTCTTTCCACGGTATTATCATTTTTGACTCGAAAGACATATTTATTCTCCAGCACTGCCTTCTGGGGGATGACCAGGGCATGCTCGTGCGTGCTGACTTCAAGGCTGACTTCACCGAACGTGTTGGGCCTCAAGGCCAGGTCAGGGTTATCGACGTTAACTTCCACCCTGAATTTCTTGGACACCGGGTCAGCGGTGATATTCACCATGGATACCCGTCCCTGGAAGATCCTGTTAGGCAAGGCAGTCACCTTCAGCTGGGCGGACTGGCCTTTTTTGATACGGGCCACATCCTGCTGAGTCGCATCGATCTCAATCTTCACTCGAGAAAAATCCATCAATGTCAGGACCCCGCTGGTCGGTGAAAATCCGCCCATCATCGGGTTGATCACATCACCGACTTCTGCATTCTTGGAGGCAACGACTCCGCTGAAAGGAGCCTTCATGAGCGAAACATCAAGGCTGTAACGGGCCAGGTTCACAGCAGCCCGAGCCTGTTTGAGCTGAGCATCAGCCGCCTCATAGGCCAGCTTGACTTTTTCATACTGCTGGTCGGAAGCAGCGTCCTCTTTTTTTAACCGCTCCATCCTCTCCATGTTCTTCTGGGCGTCATTATAATTCGCCTCTGCCACGGCCAAGGCGGCTTGAGCCTGATCCAGCTGAAGCCGAACAGCCCGTGTGTCCAGCTCGGCTAAAAGCTGTCCCTTTTCGACTCGATCGCCCTCCTCGACATGTATCCTGGCGATCTTCCCGCCGATGTCCGGTGTGAGGTTGATCTTATTCCAGGCTTCTATCACTCCGGTATAAAAGAGCTTCTCCGAAATCTTCTGTCTTTGAACTTTAAAAACTTTAACCGGAGCAGCACCAAAGCTCTCGTCTTTTTTCCCTTCATCCGCGGCTGGCTGACGGCAAGCTGCAAAGGAAAGAAAAAGGAGCGCAATCCCACACATTTTGACTATATTCCTTTTGTTCATTTTTTTCCTCCAGTCATCTCTCACGGTTGTCATCTCTTCTCCTCTCATCTATCAATTATTCCATCCCACTCCCATGGCTTTATCCAATTGAGCCAGGGAGATGACATAATCAAAAAGGGCCTGAGAATAATTGGTCTTGGCCTGGGTCAGCGCGGCCTGAGCTGAACTGACATCCAGAGTTGTGACCATTCCCTCTGAGAAATTGAGCTCAGCGATTCTCAAGCTTTCCTCAGCCTGTTCGACATTTTTCCCCTGGGAAAGAAGGGATTCCTTGGCTTCGTTCAGCTTCAACAGCGCCTGGCTGACTTCGAATTCCACCATGTCCAAATAACCCCGGGTAGTGAGATTCAGTTCCCTGATCGCCGCTTTGGATTGAGCGACTCTGGCAGAGGTGCTGAACCCGTTGAACAGGGGAACCGAAAGAGCCAGGTTGACCGAATAGTAGTTCTGCCAGGTATCTTTCTCAAAATTTAACCTGTCTGCCCAAAAATTATAGGTTCCGGATACCGCCAAAGAAGGAAGTCTGGAGGCCCGCGCCAGCTTCAGCATCTCGCCAGCCATCTTTTTCTGGTAGCTCAACTGAGAGAGCTCAGGTCTTTTCACTAAGGCCTTGGAGATGCAGGCTTCCAAATCAGGTTCGGTTAGCTCAAACTTCAATTCTCCTTTGATCTCGATATCCTGGGAAAGATCCAGGCCAAGGAGAGTTTTCAGGCTGAGCTCGGCTATTTTCAGGTTGTTTCTGGCCTTTATCAACTGAGGCTTCAGGTTGGCCGCCTGCACTTCAGACCTCAAGAGGTCAAACTTGGAGGCCATCCCGACTTCATAAAGCCTTTTGACGTTATTGAAATGTTTTTCTGCAACCCCGACTGCCTCCTCAGCCACCTTGACAAAATCCCTCGCCAAAAGACAGCCGTAAAAAGCCGCTTTGGCATTGAAGACGGTGATGTGCTCAGACTGCCGGACTGCTTCTTCAGACGAAAGGAGGTTGTATTTAGCCTGTTTAAATCCAGAGGTTAAACGGCCGCCGGTGAAAAGAGGTAAGGAAAGAGATAAGGAAAACTGATAGTCGCGCGTGAAGTCCACAGAAATTCTCTGGGTTTGACCGGTTAAGGGATCGGGAAACTCCAGCTCAAAGAGCTTTTCATCCAGAGTGTGAAGTCCCTGGGCGTTGAGAGCCGGGAAAAAACCCGCTGCCGCTTCTCTGACTTGAGCCTTGGCTGTTTCCACTCTTTCTTCAGCTGCCAGATGATACGGATTCTGGGAAAGAGCCAGTCGAATACTCTCCTCGAGTGTCAGGGTTATCTTGTCCTGGGGAAAAGAAAACCGGGCTGTCCATAAAGTCAACAGGATGACCAAGAAAACAGTACTTCCTTTCTTCATGCTGAATCTCCTTTTATGCTTTGCTGTCATTTTTTTATCCCATGGAGGAAAAAATCATGGAGCAGATCGGCGCTCTCCTGGATACTCAATTCTTTTTTATCCTGGATGGGGCCTTTAAAATAAAAACCACGGATCATAGCTCCCAAAATGAAGCACGCCTGCCCAACATCCATTTTCCTGAATTCTCCGGTCTTTACTCCCTCCTCGATAATCTCGCACACAAGACTGTTAATCTCGTCCAGAATGCCTCTATACCGAGCCGGAATCGGGGGATGATGGGTTGGAGGGGCCTGCGCTTTTGAACTCATATGAAGAAGCTTCCTCATCAAAGCTTTTTCCATGATGAATATTCGGGCTATATTCTTTTTGGTGTGATAATAGCAACCGATGGTATAGATAGCCTGCTTGAGCTTTTCTTCTGTGCTCATCTCCGTCTGCTGGACTCTTTTTATCTTCTGGAGCACTTCTTCAAAAGATTTATAAATGATCTCGAAAAACATCTCACTCTTGCTTTTGAAGTACTGGTACAGGGTAGCCTTGGAAAACTGAGCTTCTTTAGCGATCTCATCCATGGTTGCCAGACTGAAACCCTTCTGGACAAAGACCTTCTCCGCAGCTTTCAGGATAAACTTCTTGTTCTCCTCTCTCCTGTACCGTTTTCTTTCTGTCTTGAGATCCTTTTTTTTCATTTTTAAACCCTGTAGTTTCTTATTTAAACTTATGAGTTTAATTTTTAAACTAATGAGTTATGATAACAGGATTGATAAAGCCAGTCAAGCTTTCATAAAGAAAATCGAGTATCTCTATTTCCGTGATGAGGGGAACCACCTGATCTCATGTAAACGCAGTAAATAAGGTTACAATCTCTGTGCGGCATCCAGGTCCGCTCAATAGAGGATATCAAACGAATGATTGCGTTAATATGAGTTGAGAAGTGCAGCGCCGGCTCCTCTCCATCCGAAGCCCATGAAGGAGGGTTGGAGGGTCTTGGCTGGGATGGAGGGGAACCGGTGCTGTATTAGATTAAGCTCTAGGATGGTATTTATCATAAACCCGGCGGAGCCGCTTCCTGCTGACATGGGTATAAACCTGGGTGGTGGTTATTTGACTGTGCCCGAGCATCAACTGGACCGACCTCAGGTCCGCGCCTCTCTCCAGAAGATGGGTAGCGAAAGAATGGCGCAGGACGTGAGGGCTTATCTTTTGAACCAAGCCTGCCTTTTTGGCGTATCCCTTCAGAAGCTTCCAGAATCCCTGGCGGGTGAAAGCATTCCCTCTCTGGCTCAAAAACAGATACTCACTTGATTCTTTTAAAAATTTATCTCGACCTTCCTCGAGATACTTGCGGACAGCCCTGGCAGCCGAATCTCCGATCGGTACGATCCTCTCCTTGCCTCCTTTACCCACACAGAGGAGAAACCCATCCTCCAGGTTCACGTTTTTCGCCCTCAGTGCAATAAGCTCTGACACCCGTAAACCGGTTGCATAGAGCAGCTCCAGCATGGCCTTATCCCTGACTCCACGGACATTCTCCTCGTCAGGCTGTCCAAGGAGAGATTCAACCTCTTTCACCGTTAAAAACTTGGGCAGGGCCAGCCAGGTTTTTGGCGAAGAGAGGTTGACAGCAGGGTTTTTCTTGATCATCCCATCCAAAACCAGAAAATTATAAAAAGACCTGATAGAGGAGATGAGCCTGGCCATGGAACGAGGGGAAAGACCGGCCCGGCTCTGGTGATGAATAAAACGGACCAGTCCTTCCTCATCGGCCTTCATCCAGGATATTCTTTCTTTCTGCAAGAACCGAAAGAGCTTCGCCAGGTCACGGGCGTAAGACTGGATGGTATTCGAAGAGAGGCCTTTTTCCACAGAAAGAAACTCAAGGAAAACCTGGAGGACTGCCTCAGGCGTTAGGGAAGCATTTTTCATGTGATAAAAGGATTTGACCATTTCTCTTGACCAACGGTCGTGTGCGGGCCGTGGCCAGGAAGAACGATCATTTCCTCGGGCATGGTTAATATTTTATTTCTAATGGAATCCGCCATCTCCTGCCACGAGCCTCCCGGAAGGTCGGTCCGCCCGACTCCTCCGAAGAAAAGCGTGTCTCCGGAAAGCAGGAAGCCATCCCCCAAAAAACTCACGCTTCCAGGGGAGTGGCCAGGCGTATGAATTACTTTTAAATGAGATTTTCCGATCTTTATCTCCTCCCCATCATCCAGAAAATGGTCTGCAGGGGGAGAATCTTTTGCACCAAGAAATATTCCCATCTCAGACTGGAGAACGCTCTCCAGCATGGGGCTGTCGGCAGAGTGAATGAAAAGAGGGATGTCGTATTTATCTTTGATATCTCTATTGGCTCCGATGTGGTCGACGTGGCCGTGTGTGTTGAGAATAAGCCTGGGTTTCAATTCTTTTTCCGCGATCTGGTGAGTGATGTTGCCCGCTTCTGCTCCCGGGTCAACGACGGCGCATTCCAGAGTCTCCGGGCAGTAGACCAGGTAGCAGTTTGTCTCCAGCGGGCCCACAATGAGCGATATGTATTCCATTCTTTTTTTCCTCTTCCATGATAATTCCATCTCCTGACGGAGTCAAGGAGTCGGCAAAAAGGGACAGGCACATTTTTCTGTGGGGACTGTCCCTTTCAGTCCTTTTATTAAGAAAAGGAGGGGCTGTCCCCTTTCTTAAAGAAAAAATGGTCTGTCCCTTTTTTCTCTTATTTCTTGTTTTTTCAGATGAAAAAAAATATAATCCTCCTCAGAAATGAAAGGTCAACTGCGGCCCTGCATCAATAAAACTCAAATAAAAACATCTCCAAGCGTGTTGAAAAAATAATGAGTCCTTGTTCATGACAATTCGTCCTGGATTCCTTACGCTTAGACAGGATTCGCTGAAAGCACAGTCTTGAATCATGGAGAAAAGAAAAATCACCGGCTTTTTCCTTGGTTGGGTTCTATTCCTCCTGGCGTATTGGGTTCCGGTTTTACCTCAAAATCCTGAAGCAAGCCGCCTCATGGCTGTTTTCCTCCTGGTCATTGCCTGGTGGGTAACAGAGTGCATCCCCATTCCTGTCACTGCTCTCCTCATACCGGTATTCATTACGGTCTTTCAAATCGCCCCGGTCGGAGATGCTTTCGCCCCCTTCGCCAATCCCATCATCATGCTCTTTCTGGGAAGTTTTGTCCTGGCCAGGGCGATGAGTGTCCACGCCCTCGACCAAAAATTAGCTTATTCCATCCTCTCTATGAGATCCATCGCCCACAATAAGACCAGAATCCTGTTTGCCATGGGCTTGACCTCCTTATTCCTTTCGATGTGGATCAGCAACACCGCGACAACAGCCATGATGTTCCCGATTGCCCTGGGAATCCTGGATACTCTCGGTTCTCAAGAAAAGAAAAAAGGCGTCTCTACATTCGGAGTGCTTTTGCTGTTGCTGCTGGCTTATTCCGCCTCCATCGGAGGCATCGGCACTCCGGTCGGCAGCCCGCCCAACCTCATCGCCATCGGTATGCTCGAAAAGCTGGCCTCTTACAGAGTCACTTTTTTCCAGTGGATGCTCGTCAGTTTTCTGGTGCTCATTCCGATGTTCTTTATCCTTTTCTTTTTCATGAAGTTCTCTCTCAAAGCCGGAAAAACATCCGAAGGAGCACAGCCCGGGGCTATGCCTGAAAAGGGAAAAAAGATCCAAGGCCTGAGCAGAGGTCAAATCAACGTGCTGGCCGCCTTTTCAGTCACGGTCTTTCTCTGGGTCTTTCCGGGTTTCATTTCACTCGTTCTGGGACGGGACGCTCCGTTTTTTCTCTGGCTGGAGAGACACTTCCCTGAATCCGTCGCCGCCATAATCGGTGCCGGACTCCTCTTTATCCTTCCTGTCAATCTTCGAAGAGGACAGTTCACAATGTCTTTTAAAGAAGCCGTAAAGATTGACTGGGGCACTCTCCTTCTTTTCGGAGGAGGATTGTCTTTAGGGTTCCAGATGTTTGAGACTGGACTGGCTGACGCTATCGGAAAATTTTTCATTTCCTCGGGAGGCAGCTCCGCCACCCTCTCGCTCATCACCTTTCTATCCATTTTCCTCAGCGTCTATCTGACAGAATTGACTTCGAACACCGCGTCGGCCAATATGATCATCCCGATCATCATCGCCGTCTCTCAAGCGGCCTCGGTCAATCCCCTTCCTCCTGTCCTGGGAAGCGCGATCGGCTGCAGCTTTGCCTTTATGCTTCCTGTGGCCACTCCCCCCAACGCCATCGTCTACGGCTCAGGGATGATCCGGCTCACTCAAATGATGAAATTCGGTTTCTGGCTCAACATCGTTGGAGTGATCGTCATCTGGCTAGGAATCCGGTTTTTAGCTCCTTGGCTGGGATTAATATAATCCAGGTCCCTGGATTATTCATAATTTCTGGATAATGGGAAGCAGGAAGAATTTCTATTTCCTTGATGAGGGGAACAACTGATCTCATGTAAACGCAGTAAATAAGGTTACAATCTCTGTGTGGCCTGGATGCCGCCTTCAGCCCCCGGACCCCGAGGGAACCTGTCCCGTCGGTTCCCCCCGTTCGGATAAGCCGACGGGTCCCCCCTCCGCTACGGGGGCTCGAGGGCGGCATCCAGGTCCGCTCAATAGAGGATGTCACACGCATTATTGCCTTAATATGAGTTGATAAGGGTGGCGCCGGTTCCCCTCCATCCGAAGCCCATGGTGGAGGAGGGACGGTGAGGGAATGGCGTTAAAAATCTGAAGGGAGCGATGCCATTTCCGTGTATTTTGCTAATAAAATTACTCACACAAAATGGAAGAGAACCAGGAAATCTTACTGGGAACTATTAGAAGTTGTGGCCACAACTATTTTGATTTATAATGGCTTTCGATGGACGCCTACTTATCACAGGAGGCTCAACTTTCCCTCACAACCTTAACCCTTCTTTCTCCTGCAGCTCATTCAGACGGACTCCTTATCGGCCACAAGAGAGGCCACAGGTTCTTCGTGGAGAAAATTCTTTCCTCCATGCCAGGATTTTTTCCCTCTCTCAAAAAATATCATGAGCTCGAGAATCTCTACCAAGGCAAGCTCCTTGGATTCTATTCCTTTAGACCGGATGAGAAAAAGATCAGCAAGATTCTAGCCCCGTATGCGTGCGGAAAACTCCTCTTAAAAATTCAACTCAACCCGCAGAAAAAAATATCCGTCAAGTCCTTCGTCGTAGACTACAAAAACAATTTTTTCCTCCTGCCGGTCAAACTCATCAGGCCTAAATAAAAAAAGACCAATGGGAAACAACTTGAATACAGACCAGCAGACATTCCTCCTCAACTTAGCGCGGGAATCCATACAACATCATCTGAAGACAGGAAAGACCCTCAAGAAGAAGGTCAAAGATGAAGAGCTGATGAAAAAAAGAGGCGCATTTGTGACTCTCAAAATCAATGATCAGCTTCGGGGGTGCATCGGCTACCCCCTGCCCTATAAACCTCTGTGGGAAACCATACGCGATGCCGCGATCGCGGCCGCCACTCAAGACTACCGCTTTCAATCCATGACTCTTGAGGAATTGCCCGAGACCGTGATCGAAATATCGGTTTTAACCCTTCCCCAACCGATCAAAGATTTCAAAGAAATTGAAGTGGGAAAGCACGGAATCATCGTCACCAAAGGACCAAATAAAGGTCTCCTCCTTCCTCAGGTTCCCGTCGAGTGGGATTGGGATCTGGAAACCTATCTATCTCACGGCTGTATGAAAGCAGGGCTGGATGAAGACGAATGGAAAAAAGGAGTTCAGATCGAGGTCTTTTCTGCCCAGGTTTTCTCAGAATAATCTCTAAAGCGGCAATCCCTTTTTCTACTTTTGAAACTGCTTCTTCTTGAGCATCTCTTCGGCATCTTTCTTGCAGTCGTTAACTCCAGAGACCCAGCGGTCATCCGACTCCAGGTTTAGGATGAATTCCAATTCCGTCCTCGCCTTCTCGACTTCTTTGAGGGCAAGGTAAGTGTCGGCGAGATAATACCGCGTCAAAGGGTCGTTGGGACCGTATTCCAGGGACTTCAGAAGGTGCTCAGCAGATTTATCATTGCTCCCACCGGCAAACCCCGGCAGTTTAAAATACATCCTGCCCAGCACTCTGTCCGGACCTCCCTCTTCATAGGAACGTTCCAGTTCGACGACCTTGTTCATCGCTCTTTTGATGTCGTCCACCAGGAAGAGGCTTTTGAGCACACCCCTTGCTTCTCCGTAGACGCCGTAATTGACGCCGAGCCAGTAGTAGCCATCTGGCTTTTCCGGCTCCAGCTCCGCAGCCCTTTCCGCGTAGTAAATCCCCTGGGAAAAAATGATCTTCTTGTCCTTACTGCTCTGAGCGTTGTCGCCGATGTAGTAATATATCCTCGACAGCTTCCAGAACGGCTCGTACTTGTCCTCTGCTTTATCCCTGGCCTTCAAGTACAAATCCCGGGCTTTTTCTGCTGTCGCCATGTCCCTCATCTCGAGATACAACTGATCCGCCTGGGCGATCAGCTCCTCAACGCTCTGGGAAAACAGGGAGACAGAAAAACTGAAAAACAAAATAATCAAAAAAAATGTTTTCGCCTTCATCCTCCTCTCCTTTTTGCCGATATTTATAACATAAATTTCTTGCCGAGAACAACAAGAAATTGGATCAGGCGCAGAACCGGTCAGCCTTCTCATCCAGCTCGATCATGAGACGCTCTATTTTTCCTCTCTTTACCTCCAGTTCCTCGTCCTTCAAGCCCGGAGCCACATTCACAGGCGGCCCGAAAACCGCAACGACCCGGGTAAAGGGATAAAAGATCAAAAAGCGGTCCCAGGTATTCAAGAATTTTTTCCTCGAAGCAGAAAAGGTGAACGGCACGAGCACAGCTCCTGTTTCCTGGGCAAGCTTCAGTGCGCCCAGCTTTAACTCCCGTATAGGCCCTCTGGGGCCGTCAGGAACGATGATGACCTCGCCGCCCTTCTGGAGCTCCCTTTTCATCCTGGCCCAGGCCCTCAAAACAGAATGCGAGCCTGAGCCTCTTATGTTCCGGTATCCCCACCTGGACGTGATCTGGGCGACGATCTCCCCGTCCTCACTGGGGCTGATCAAGGGCATGATCCCTCTGCAGCGGAAAAAGTAAGTCGAAAAGAAGATCCGTCCGTGCCAGATGAGCAAAATCACTGCCTTCCCTTGACTTTTCAATTCCTTGTAGCTTTCTTCCCCAATGATCTTTATCCTTACAGATTTGCCCAAAACCCAGAGAACAGACTTGCCCAAAAAACCGATCAGGCTCCAGCGGAGCTTAGGGAAAAATGACATCGGCATAATGATATACAAAACGGGTGAGACAGTAAACCGCCATCCGTATAAAAATCCAGGAACCTCTTCCCCGAAACGGAAACCAAGGCTCTCAGCCAGAAACAATACAGCTAAAGAGAGTTCAATAAAAAACTGATAATCATGACCTTCAAGCTCATTTTCCCTTTTTTAAATATCTCTCGACAGCAAACCCGGCCAAGAATCCCGCAAGACTCAATCCGAGGCCGTAAGGAACAGAATAAGGCCAGGAAGGCCAGCTCAGAGGAAGAAGATCCAGCTCGCATAAAAAACGAACCACTGAAAATCCTCCGCCTAAAAAAAGACTCAAAAACCCGGCCAATGGAAGCCTTTTCCTCAAAAATACCATGGCGATCCCTGGGATAAACAGACCCTCGGCCATGATCTCGGAAGCCAGCCCCAAGGTCTTCAGGATGTTCTGAAATCTGGTCGCTATCAGAAAAGCCGCACCACCCACCAGGAGAGTCGAGAATCGGCCTGCCAGGACGACCTCTTTCCCCTGTCTTGAAGGGAAGATCTGCTGGTAGACATCCCTGGTTAAAGACAGCGCCCCGGTGTTTATGGCTGTATCCATGGTGGACATCACGGCTGCCACCACAGCCACGAACAGGACTGCGCTCAGGAAGGCTCCTGTCTGAGAAGCAATAACCACAGAAAGGAGCGGGCCCTCCTGCTTCTGGGAGAAAAATAAGGGGAGAGAGAGCATGCCGATGAGCACCAGGATCCAGTAGAGGAGAAAAAACGCGGCGGATGATGCGAACAGACCCTGGCGGGCCCCTCTATCTGTCCGGGCCGCTTGAATCCTCTGCCAGGCGATCGGGGAAATTGTCCAGGCCAAGGTGAAGGAGAGCACGATGAGAAGGTTTCTTTTCAAGTCATAGAAAAAGTTGAAATAGTGCGCTTTTTCCAGCTCCGAAGCAAGAAGCGAAACCTCGCCAAGGGAAGAAGAACCAAGCAGGAAAAAGAACAGGCCAACAACACCTGAGACAAGGAGGATAAACTGGAGGGCATCGGTGAGCGCCACCGAAAGAAAGCCTCCGAAAACAGAATAAACGAGGACCACGCCCGTGCCCAGCACCAGACACCAGATATAAGGAAGGGCAAGAAATGATTTTAAAAACTGGCCGATGGCCACCATCTGGGAGGCAGCCAGCACCGCCATGTACCAGACGATCAGCAATGAAGCCAGATGACGGACAGCCCGTCCGTAGCGCATCTCCACGAGGTCGGGCAGGCTCACTATGGGAAGATGCCGAATCGGGCAGGCAAGAAAAAAGGCGAGAAGAAGAACGGTAATAACCGCCGGCGCTCCCATGACCCAGAATGAACTCAATCCGCTGTCCAAAGCTTGGTCCGTGGAGACCAGAATCGTTGCCGCCCCAAACCAGGAAGCACAAAGGGAGAAAAAAACCAGGAGAGCAGGAAGTCTGCGGGATGCGAAGAAAAAATCCTCAAGGTTCTTCATCCTCTTTGAAAAAACGAAACTGACAAGGAGCAGAAGGACGAAATAACCCAAGAGATAGAAGAAAAATCCAAGCCTCACGAAGCCACTTATAACAAAAATATCTCGTTTTTAGCAAATCTATACAAAGACTGACTTCATTTAGTATAATCCCATTATCATGAGATACGTTTTCTGTGTTTTTTTTCTTTCTCTGTTCAGCCTGGCGACCACGGTCGAAGACGTTGTTGGCAACGTGGAAATGAAACTCCGCTCGATCCGCTCCCTCCAGGCGAATTTTATCCAGAGCTACTATTCCTCCAACGTTTCCACTCCTTTAGAGGAAAAAGGAGATTTTTATTTTCAGAAACCGGACTGGATGAGGTGGGAGTACAAAGACCCTGAGGAGAAGATTTTTCTCTACAAAGAAGACGTCTTCTGGTTTTATTTCCCTGAGGATAAAGAGGTTATCCAGAGTAACCTGTCCAAGGAAAAGTATGAATCAGAAATCCTGTCGCTCCTGTCCGGCAAGAAAAATCTGAAGGATGACTACACCATCGAATTCAGTGCTTTCCCGTCTGAAAGCCCGAAGACCTGGAAGCTGAAACTGACTCCTCGGGAGGAAAGCGACTATACCCATATTCTGCTGGAGATCGATGAGAGAACCTGGCTCATCCGAAAAGCCATTTTTTTCGACTGGGCTGGCAACAAACAAGAATTTCATTTCACTCAAATCAAGACCAACATCAGGTTTCCTCAGAGTGTATTCGAGCTCAGGCTCCCTCCGGATGTCGAGATCATAAAGGATGAGCCGATCAAGAAAAAATGAACGTTCTCCAAAAAGTCCAGAATACAAAACCAAATCCCTCCGTTTTCGTATAACCTCTTGAGGACAGGATGTCCTCCATGGATGAAGACAAAAATCTCGTCAATAGAGCCATTCTTGGCGAAAAAGAGGCTTTTGAAATGATCATCCAGAAGTATCAGCAGCCGCTTCTGAACTACATCGGACGTATGGTCGGAGAGCGTGAATTAGCCCTCGATTTCACTCAAGAAGTGTTCATAAAAATATATTCATCGCTTCGCTCCTACAAGCCTCAATTCAAATTCAGCACCTGGCTGTACAGGATCGCTTCAAACACAATCATCGATTACTGGCGAAAGAAAAAAATCGATGCTTTCTCCCTCGACCAGCAGAAGAATCAGGACAAAGACCTTCCTCCCATCCAGGTCCAGGCGAATGAACAGCCCCTGGTGAGGAAGTTCGAAATCTCTCAGCTGAGAGAAAAGATCGAGCGAGCATTGGATAAGATTCCCGCTTCTTTAAGAGAGGTGTTCATCTGGAGGCACATCAACGAGTTGAGTTACGAGGAAATCGCCGAAATAAAAGGCCTTCCGACAGGAACAATAAAAAATCGAGTCTTCCAGGCCAAAGAAATGATTCGTAACCTGCTGGAGGATAAACCATGAAATGCCTCAGCATTGAACAAATCTATCTCTATATAGAAAAGGAGCTCTCTCCTTCCGAAAATAAAGACGTCGAGAGTCATCTAAGGGTCTGTTCGATTTGCCAAAAAGCGCTGGAAGAGAGGAAGCTCTTATCCCAAGCTGCAGAATCCCTTCGCCTCTGGGACGCCCCGCCTGATTTCACCCAACAGGTTATGGCCAGAATCTTCCCGCCCAAGGTTTCTCTCCCTGCCTGGCTGGGAACCCTCGCTGCCGGTTTCGCGTCGATGGTTTTGTGCTTCTTCATTCTCACTCTTGTCACCGGCCAAAACCTCAGAAGCCTCCTCCTCAGCTTTACGGAAGCCGTGTTTGACTTCTTAAAATATCTTGTTCCCCTCTTCGTGAAAGTACTCAAGCTCGCATCGCTCCTGGTCATATTCTTCCAGCGATTCGCAGAATTCCTCCTTAAAGGCCTGACCTTGCTGACATCCATCATCAGCACCGAACTTCAAATCATTATCATCTCCACCACCATTATTTTAATCATATCATCCATCTACGCCTTAAGAAGAAAATTAGCGTTTGGAGAAAAAACATGAAAAATAAAACAGCTTTTATATTTATCTTCCTCTTTTTAATTTCCGTTGTCCTCCCTCTCCAGAGCCAACAGAGTTTTACTATCAACGAGGATATCGTCGTCGCTGAAGACGAGGTTCAGAATAATATCGTCTCCTTTGGCGGCAATGTGCTCATCGAAGGGAAAGTCAAAGAAGGCGTCGTCACCTTCGGCGGTGAGGTCACCATCAGTGGAGAAGTTGGAGATGTCGTTTTGGGGTTTGGCTCAAACATCACCCTGAAATCCACAGCTATTGTCAAAGGAGATATTTTCATCCTGGGAGGAGAACTGACCAAAGAAATCGGATGCACCATAGAAGGAGACACCGTCTACTTCAGAGGCTTTGAAGACCTGGGCAAGTTCTTCTCTGAAAGCTGGAAGGGAGCCTTCATTCCCTTCCTCATCGCCATCAAACTCATCTCCGTTTTCATCACCTTCCTCCTCGCCCTGCTGATCACGGCTCTCTTCCCCCGGCAGATCGCATTTGCCTCGAATCAAGTCAGAAAATCCTTCTGGCCGGTTGCGGGTACCGGATTATTGAGCATCATCATCTATGTGGGCCTAATCATTTTCTCCACCTTGCTTTCCTTGGTCTTGATAGGCATCCCGATCCTTCTCTCCCTCATCATCATCGGACTTGTCATTAAAATCTTCGGCCGTGTCATTCTTTTCCACTTCTTCGGAGAAAGCCTGATCAACGCTTTTAGCAAGACCAAAGTTTCCCCCTTCCTGGCTGTTATAGTTGGCTTGGTCCTTGTCAGCTTCATTTCGTTCATTCCCATCCTTGGAGGCCTTTTCACGTTCTGCTTGAGCATAATCGGCTGGGGAGTAGTCATCAGGACCAAATTCGGAACGACTGAGAACTGGTTCAAGAAAAGAAAAGAGGCCAGCTGAGCCAATCAGAAACGTTACCCTGAACAACACAATTAAGCCATCAAGGACTGCTTCGATTTTTCTTGGGTTAAGCGTGACTTACCGCTGAAAAGGGCAATAAACAATCTGAAATCGAAAATCGGGAGGGCATGAACCCATGCCTGTTGTCAGATCAGGTTATTCTTGCGGATGTCAGGAATGGCTTTATACTTCTAAAACTTCTTTTTCCTTTGCGTCGGCAAGTTCCTCTATCCTTTTGGTATACTCATCTGTCACTTCCTGAAGTTTGTCAAAACCCCAGAATTTGTCATCCTCGGTTATCTCATCATCCTCTTCCAGTTTCTCAATGGCCTCCTTGCTCTCTCTCCGCATGATACGGAGCGCGGTCTTCTCGTCCTCTAATAACTTTTTGATATGTTTGGCCATTTCTTGCCTTCTCTCCTCGTCCATGGGAGGAATGGGGACTTTGAGCATCTTGCCGTCATTGACCGGGTTTAATCCCAGATCAGCGTTCCTGATCGCTTTATCGATGGCATCCAAAGTCGAAGGGTCCCAGGGCTGAACTGTGATCAACGTCGGGTCAGGAACTCCAAGTGTGGCCACCTGGTTGATAGGAGTTAAACTCCCGTAGTAATCGACTTTTATGTCTTCAAAAATGCTGAGATTCGCCCGGCCGGTCCTCAGTTTGCTCAAATCCTTGCGGAAATGCTCCACAGAAACCTTCATCCTTTTTTCAAGCTCTACCAATACGTTTTTGACCATCTTTATCCCTCTTAAAGCTTATTCTTTAAAATCCCTCCTTATAGTCAGGTGGGATCAATAGACTTTCGTTCCCACCTTTTGGCCTAAAACTGCCCTCTTGATATTTCCCTTCTCCCTCAAACAAAAAACTATGATCGGCAGGTTGTTATCCTTGCACATCGATATTGCAGTCGTATCCATGACCTTCAGGCCTTTTTTGATAACATCGAGATACTTTATGGAATTGAATTTTTTGGCTGTTTTATCTTTCATCGGGTCGGCCGAATAGACACCATCCACTTTGGTCGCTTTCAGGATCACCTCAGCTTTGATCTCAAGCGCTCTCAAAGCGGCTGCAGTATCAGTGGTGAAGAAGGGGCTTCCGATTCCCGCGCTGAAGATGATGATCCTTCCCTTCTCAATATGCCTGATCACCCTCCTTCTGATAAAAGGCTCAGCCACGGCTTTTATTTCGATCGCTGAAATGTGACGGGTGAGAACGCCTTCATTCTCGAGAGCGGACTGGAGAGCGATTCCGTTCATGATGGTAGCCAGCAGTCCCATATAGTCCGCTGATGCCCTATCCATTCCTGCTTCCGTTCCGGAAACACCGCGGAAGATGTTGCCCCCACCGATCATGATGGCAATCTCAACACCCAGGTCATAGACCTCTTTCAGCTCTCGAGCAATGGATTTGGCTGTATCCAGGTCAATACCGTAAGGGTTTTTTCCGAGGAGAGACTCACCGGAAAGCTTTAATAGAATCCTCTTATAGGCTGGTTTTAATTTTGGCATGACCGAATTTCAATTAGCCTGGCCCAACTCATAGCGGGCAAACCTTTTTATTCGGATGTTCTCGCCAAACTTCGCAATATAAGTACTTATGAGCTGCTTAACGGAAACCTTATCGTCTTTCACGTAAGGCTGTTCCAATAAGCACACTTCCTCGTAAAACTTATCCAGCTTCCCCTGGATAATCTTCTCGATTATCTCTGGAGGCTTCTTGGAATCCTTGAATTGTTCTCGAATGATCTCTTTTTCCTGTTTGATTACCTCCGGGGTAACATCCTCTGAGGAGATATATTTGGGGTTGGAAGCGGCAATATGCATGGCAATGTTTTTCACCAGCTCTTTGAACTCTTCATTGCGAGCTACGAAGTCTGACTCGCAATTCACCTCTACCAGGACTCCAAGCTTCCCATTCAGATGGATATAAGAGCCGACGATCCCTTCAGCCGTTTCCCGGCTCATTTTACCCTGAGCCCGGGCATATCCCTTTTTTCTCAGGAGGACGATTGCCTTTTCTATGTCTCCACTGGACTCCTGGAGCGCCTCCTTGCACTCCATCACTCCGATTCCCGTCCGTTGACGAAGCTCTTTGACAAGGTCTGCTTTTATCTCCATCTCACATTCCTTCCTTAAGCCGACTCACCGGGTTCAGCACGACCCTTTCCTTCTTCCTGGTCAGCATTCGCATCAGGGGCTGAAGGGACCAGTTCTCCCTTCGGAGCAGGCTGTTTATCTTCTGTCCCGGCTGTTTCTTCTTTTTTAGCTTCCTGAAGCTCCTTTTCTATTTTTTTCTTCTTGCCTTCTATTATGGCTTCAGAAACTTTTGAGGTGAACAACTCGATAGCTCTCACTGCGTCATCGTTACCCGGTATAGGATGATCGATGTCCTCCGGGTCTCCGTTCGTGTCTACGACGGCAACGATCGGGATGTTCAGCTTTTGCGCCTCCTTGATGGCAATTTCTTCCTTGGTTGAATCTATGACGAATAAAGACCCAGGGAGCTCAACCATATTCTTTATTCCTCCCAAATTCTTGGAGAGCTTCCTGTAGACCTTCTCCAGTTTGGACTGTTCCTTCTTGGACAGAAGGTCCCAGCGGCCATCCTCCTTCATCTCTTCCATCTCGATCAACTTTTCCACACTGCCCCTGATCACCCCGAAGTTCGTCAGCAGGCCTCCCAGCCAGCGATGATTGACATAACTGGACTCGCACTTGAGGGAATTTTCTTTGATGATATCCTGGGCCTGTTTTTTTGTTCCGACAAGAAGCACTTCTTTCCCGTTCTCCGCGACCTTCCTTATGAAATTAAGGGCCTCTTTGAAAATCTTAATTGTCTTCTGCAGGTCGATGATATAGATCCCGTTCCTCTGCCCAAAGATGTAGTCTTTCATTTTGGGATTCCACCGTTTTGTCTGGTGGCCAAAATGAACACCTGCTTCTAACAGCTCTTTCATAGTCACTGAAACCAACAGAAATCCTCCGTTTATCTCTTATGATATTGAGGGGCCTTTCTGGCGCCTAACAACCCGTATTTCTTTCGTTCTTTTGCTCTGGCATCCCGCGTCAGCAGACCCGCGCTTTTCAGGCTTGTCCTTAACTCTCTGTTGAATTCGATCAAAGCCCGAGAGATACCCAAGCGGATCGCTTCAGCCTGGCCGTATAATCCCCCACCGTTCACACGGATAAAAATATCAAATTTGTTCTCTGTTTCCGTCAGACGCAGCGGTTGTCTGATCATATGTTTCTGGCGTTCCAGGTTGAAATACTCATCGAACTGGCGGGATCTCTGATTCACGTATAAGGAGATATCGCCCTTTCCAGGTCGAAGAAAGACCCTTGCCACCGACGTTTTTCTCTTCCCTGTTCCGTAATACTGGATTAAACTCAACTTTCCTCCTAAAACGTGTGTTCCTGAGGTTTCTGAGCCTCATGAGGATGATGGGGGCCCTTGTAAACCTTTAGCTTCTTGTACACGGCCCGGCCGAGCTTCCCCTTGGGAATCATCCCCCAGACAGCTTTCCGAATGACTTCCTCAGGCTTGTTCTCTATGACTTCCTTAAGCGTCTTGACCTTTAAACCCCCTGGATAACCGGAATGAGAGTAATACTTCTTCTGTTCCAATTTCTTCCCGGTCAGGCTGATTTTTTCTGCGTTTATGACAACCACAAAATCTCCACAATCTAAAAATGGAGCAAAATCGGGCTTCCGCTTTCCACGAAGCAAAATCGCAACTTCTGTGGCCAACCTCCCGAGAATCCGGCCTTCAGCATCAATCAGCCACCATTTCTTCTCGATCTCTTCTTTTTTTGGAGTAAACGTCTTCATTGCCTCTTACCTGAGATTTATACTTTAGAAAAAAGGGCGATGGTCTAAAATACTAAATCTTGAGGGAGTTGTCAACCTGGAGACATCCCCAAGTGATACTCTTTAAACACACTACAGGCTCTTCTAATATACGAAAAAAATGAATTCACGTCAATTTATTTAATAAACAGGAAGCAGCTCCATTTTAACGGAGTAAATAAGATTAAAATCTCTGAGCGGACCTGGATGCCGCCCTCAGCCCCCGGACCCCGAGGGAACCAGTCCCGTCGGTTCCCCCCATCGGATAAGCCGACGGGTCCCCCCTCCGCTACGGGGGCTGAGGGCGGCATCCAGGTCCGCTCAATAGAGTATGTCAAACGAATGATTGCGTTGATACGAGTTGAAAAGTGCAGCGACGGTTCCCCTCCATCCGAAGCCCATGGCGGCGGGGGGGAGGGTCTTGGCTAGGATGGAGGGGAACCAGAGCTGTATCAGATGACTCACT
>JAOUKO010000223.1 GCA_029882525.1 Candidatus Aminicenantota bacterium
AAAACGAGTCGAGTCTTGTGCTCGTTGCCAAAAATACAGAGGAAATCCCGGCTGTCCCAGGATGGAACTTCAAGCCTTTGGAATTCCTTCTCGCAGATATTGAATCCCTGGTGAGGACCAAAACGGCAGGTGGTTCCATCATGTATATATTTTTGCTCTCGCTCGCCATGCTGGCCATTTTCAACACACAGGTTCTCTCTATTTTCCGGAGGCGGAAAGAGATGGGCACGATGATGGCCCTGGGCTTCACCAGGTCCAAAGTCATCGGGCTTTTCACACTGGAAGGAGCCATGCATTCGGTTTTGGCTGCCATTGTTGCCGCCATTTACGGGATTCCCTTTTTGGTCTGGTTTTCTAAAACAGGTTGGGCCCTGCCAGAGGGAACAGAAGACTTTGGGTTTGCGCTGGGAGAAAAGCTTTTCCCGGTCTACAGCGTTGGATTGGTGTTGGGAACGGTTGTCTTGGTCCTGATGGTCACGACGATCGTGAGTTTCCTGCCCACACGCAAAATTGCCAAACTCAAACCCACCGATGCGTTGAGAGGTAAAATGTCATGATTCAATTCATACTCAAAGGAATATTCCGAGACAGGTCTCGCAGCCTGTTCCCAATATTAACCGTTCTATTTGGAGTGGCGATTACAGTCCTGGGATATAGTTACTTTAGTGGAGTTATGACCAGCTGGATTCAAACCAGCGCCAAATTTGAGTCCGGGCATATGAAAATCATGTCCCGGGCTTACGCGGAGAACGCTGATCAAATGCCGAATGATCTGGCATTTATCGGCGTCAACAATCTTATGGCTGACCTGAACAGGGATTTTTCCGGTCTTATTTTTGCCCCCAGAATTCGGTTTGGAGGGCTTTTTGATGTCCCGGATGAACAGGGGGAAACAAAGGCTCAAGGTCCTGTAGCCGGGCTGGCTGTTGATCTGCTTTCTGAAGGGAGCCCGGAGAAGGAAATGCTTAACCTTGCCAACGCTGTGGTGCGCGGGCGTCTGCCTGAAAAACAGGGAGAGGTCCTCATCAGCGATGATTTTGCCCTTCGTTTGGATATCCAACCCGGGCAAACAGCCACTCTCATCGGCTCGACGATGTACGGGAACATGGCTACGGCGAACTTCACGGTCGTGGGGATGCTTCGTTTCGGTATCTCGGCTTTGGACCGCGGCACCATGGTGGCAGACTTAGCCGATATCCAGGCAGCTCTGGATATGGAAGATGCTGCGGGTGAGATCCTGGTTTTTTTTGATGATTTCGTCTACCAGGAAGATGAGGCAGAAAGAATTGCCGAAACGTTTAATACAAAATATTCCGATGAGGAAGATGAGTTTTCTCCGGTGATGAACACTTTTCGCAGCCAGGGAGGGATGGCTGACTACATGACCTTGGTGAATTCAATGATGGGTGTCATGATCTTCTCTTTCATTGCTGTGATGTCTATTGTTCTTTGGAACGCAGGGCTCATGGGAAGTCTCAGACGATATGGAGAGATCGGTGTTCGGCTGGCCCTGGGAGAAGACAAAGGGCATCTCTACCGTTCCCTGATCACTGAATCCTTGATGATCGGTGCTATCGGCTCAATCCTGGGGACCGCTTTAGGCCTGGCTTTCTCTTATTATCTTCAGGTCAAAGGAATCAATTTGGGAAACATGATGCAAAGCGCATCCATGGTGATAAATGATGTGGTACGAGCGAAGGTCACTCCAGTCAGTTATGTGATCGGTTTTGTCCCGGGTCTTGTAGCCACTTTTCTTGGAACATCCATATCAGGCCTCGGCATCTATAAACGACAGACATCCCAATTGATGAAGGAGTTGGAAGTATGAATAAAATATTCGGTCTATTTTGTTTGCTTGCTCTTTTGACGGCTGGCGGCATAACGGAGGAATGGCCTTCGGGCGATTGGGTCCTTGAACGTGTGGATGAAAACATCGGGTCAGACAATAAAGTCTCCACCAGTGAGATGGTGATCCACGGACGGAGGGGAAGCCGTTCGATCAAGTCCAAATCATGGCTTCAAGGTATGGACAGATCTTTCACCGAATATTTAGCCCCCGCGCGTGAAAAGGGAACCAAGATGCTTAAACTCGAAGACCAGTTGTGGATATACATGCCTTCCACTGACAGGACAATAAAGATCTCAGGCCATATGCTGCGGCAGTCGGTCATGGGATCGGATCTTTCTTATGAAGATTTCATGGAAGATCCTGAACTGAATAAACTTTATGAAGCCAAAGTTGTTGCGGAAGAAGTTTTCCTTGAACGGCCCTGTTGGGTGCTCGAATTGACATCTAAGGGAGGCGATATTGCTTATCACTCACGGAAGATCTGGGTCGATAAAGAGAGGTTTGTTTCTTTGAAAGAGGAACGTTTTGCCAAAAGCGGGAAACTTCTCAAAACCTTTACCGTGATGAATGTCAGCCGGACCCAAAACCGGTGGATACCCACCCATGTTGTCTTTAAGGATGAACTCAAAAGCGGGAAAGGAACGGAGTTTTTCCTCGAGTCCATTGAGCTGAATGCCGACATCCCAGAGCATGTTTTTACGAAAGCATCGCTGAGGAAGTAGTGCCAATTTAGCGAGTGTTATGAAGATCCGCGCTTGCACTGGCTTTGTGTAGACTATCTCGCCCCCGATAACTGTCATTTCCGGTTCGATCTTCCAGATGTCCTCAGCCGGGATGGTCATGTAATCAACACGATTTCTTGACTCCTTTTCTGAATGTGGCTCAAGAGTGGGAACCCCTTCGTTCCCATCCAAGAGGCCAGGCCATCCTCAAGAAAATGGGGCTCAGGAAATAAGCTTTTCCTGTCTATTTCTTTTTTTTAAAAAAAAGTGAAACAAAATAAGTATATTTACGTATAAATCTATGAAGTTTATTCTCAAACGAGAAAAAATGCCGTATTAAGATTTAAAAAATTGAATATGAGGATGACATGAAGATACTATCCAAACCTGAAGAGCTGATTCTCCTGGCTGTCTTCAGCTTAAAGGACAATGCCTATGGTGTCACCATCAGAAAACATATCATTGATAAAACCGGTGTGGACTGGACTATCGGTGCCGTCTACGTCCCTTTGAACCGTCTTGCCAGAGATGGATACCTGGAGACAACAATCGGAGAACCTACACCTGAGAGAGGGGGAAAACGGAAGAAATTCTACAGCCTGACACATAGGGGGATGAAAGCCCTGGCCTTTACAAAACGGATCAACGATTCCATGTGGTCGCGTCTATCTGCCATGGACCTGGCCGCGCTGACGGATAAAGGATAAGATGAGAACACCGCCAAGATTTTCCGAATGGATCCTGTATCACCTCCTTGAAAAAGAAGAACGGGAATTCATTATCGGAGACTTGAGAGAAATATACGGACAAGTGTTTTACTCATCCGGCAATCTGAAGGCAAAAATCTGGTATTGGGGGCAGATCAAACGCTCTATCCGTCCCTTTCTGTTCAATTTAATTTATTGGAGGATTTGTATGTTTACTAACTATCTAAAGTTGGCGATGAGGCATATGAGAAGGCACTGGGGATATTCTTTGATAAATATCCTGGGATTGGCTATCGGTATGGCCTGCTGTATCCTGATTTTTCTCTGGGTGCAGCATGAGCTGAGTTATGACAGATTTCATGAGAAGGCCGATGATCTCTACCTCATAACAGTATCCGGTGAACAAGGAACCTGGACGTCCAGCCCATGGGCCCTTGTTCCCACACTGAAGAATGATTTTCCCGAGATTTTGAAGGGAAGCTGGTATGCCGTGACTCCTCTCCTCGCAAGGTATGAAAACAAGAGTTTTTTTGAAAATGCGGCCTTGGTTGGAAACGAATTTCTGGATATGTTCACCTTCCCCTTTGTCAAGGGCAATCCCGAATATGCCTTTGAGAATCTCAACTCCGTGGTTTTGACTGAACGGGCGGCTGCTAGGTATTTCGGGAGCGAGGACCCGATAGGAAAAGTTATCCAATTCGAAAACCAGATCGATCTGGCCGTAACCGGAGTGATTGAGAATATCCCCAGCAACTCCCATATGGAATTCGATCTCGTAGTGTTAGCCATCCCCTTTATCGGAGAACCCAGGACGCGTACCTGGTCCAGGGATGTTTCCTCTTATGTGTTGCTGCCGAGCCAGGCAGACCCGGTTGAGGTCGAAAACAAAATATCCGAGACTATCATCAAATACGACAGGAGAACCAACATCAAACTCTATGTCGGCCTTTTTCCGGTCAAGAAGATCTACCTTTATTCCTTTTACGGGACAGACCCCGTCGTGTATGTCTATGTTTTCTCCGCGATCGCCGTGATCATTCTGCTCATCGCCTGCATCAACTTCATGAACCTTACTACGGCCCGCTCCTCCATCAGGATCAACGAGATCGGAATCCGGAAAGTGTGCGGAGGGGATCGAAAGGATCTGATCAAACAGTTCTTGGGGGAATCCATGAGTCTGGCCTTAATTGCTTTGATCGTAGCTGTTGTCCTGGTCTATTTCCTTCTTCCAGGATTCAATTCACTGGCCGCTAAACAGCTTGAGTTCAATATCCTTAACAATGGAACGCTTCTTGCAGGATTGGTGCTTCTTGCCGTGTTCGTTGGGTTGGTCGCGGGCAGCTACCCCGCTCTGTATTTTTCGTCCTTCCAACCGGATAGAGTGCTGAAAAACACCTTGCAGACCGGATCAAGGAGAAACGGCCTTCGAGGGACATTAATTGTTACCCAATTCACAGCATCCATCCTGCTCATTATCGCCACCGCGACTATCTACAAGCAGATCCAGTATATTCGCAGCAAGGATCTTGGTTTCAGTAAAGACCAGATCCTGGTGGTCCGAGCAGCACGGCAACAGCTGCGGACAAATTACAACATTGTCAAAGAAAGACTCCTGGCAAATCCTGATGTTCTGCATGTGAGTGCGGCATCGAGTATTCCTTTGAGTATTGGCAATAATAATCC
>JAOUKO010000224.1 GCA_029882525.1 Candidatus Aminicenantota bacterium
CCTTGGCTCTTTCTTGAAGCCCCCATATAAGTCTATCTATGGATTGTCTTTCTTCAGTCATGACTGATAACTCCTCGACCTTTTTTCCCATCGACTTTTATTTGTAAAGGAGAAGAAAGTCTCACATGGCGGATAAATTGAGTTTCGTTTATGACATTTTGCTGATTCAGCCAGTCCCAATCAATCCTGTGTTTCTCCCAATGGGCGACAGAGAAATAACATACTTGAAAGCTCGTGATGTTATGAAAAAAATGGGAACCTTGACTCAGCATAAAGTTCATATTGGGCAGGGTGGTTTCCACGATGACCTTGGCTCCCGAGATTTGCCCGAATTTCAGGGGTATGCCTCCATTAGGGTCGGATGAACCCCAGCGCCCGAAACCGATGAGTACATAGGGGTGCCTGGCCTTCACCAGCAAACGATTGAGTTTTTCCAATTCTTTAGCGATTGCCGTGGTTTTATTGATCTCGAATTTTTCCGGCTTGATGTAGACAATGTCTTGAATGGTATGGATAGCTCCGTTCCCGAGCGCGGATTCAGAAGCCACCACAACATTATCTCGCGACAGCTCTTCCAGTAAAACATCGACTTTATCCTGGGAAACAACCATGGGTCGTACCTGTAAGAAACCGAAACGCGCGGGTGTCCCCCGGTTTGGATCGAGGCTAACGGCATATTCGATCTCTACCATACTCTTCAGCCTTTGTTCGCATAGCTCAAGCAGTCCCTTGAGTATCTCAGCGAGAGGGATTCTGTTGAGTTTTAAAATAGGAGCGAAATCCAATATTCTTGGCCCCCTATCTCCGATCCCCATTTTGATTTTATCATCTTCAAGGATATAAGTTGATGCGGTGAATTTCAGGTTTCCATCTTTTTCGGCCTCGGTTATGCTGTATTTAAGCATGTATTCAGTTTCTTTAATCGGGTTATAGGAGAGAGGCTCACCCATGTGAATAGCCCAGAATTCTGTCTGGCTTTGTTTTAAAAGATCACCCAGGGAGTTATACGGGGGATTGACTTGAGGGTAGGCTGGAGAAAATGACCAGCCTATCCCTTCATCGACGATTGTCTTGCCCAATCCCAACGCCAGGTCAACAACGCCATTTTCGGGCTTGGCGTGTCCCAAGGGATAGAAATTATACGAGCGCGCCACACCTGATATCTGAGGATAGAACCGTCTGTTATGCAGGCTTCCAACGACCTCTTGAATAATCACAGCCATTTTCTCATCAGCTGTTGTATGTTTGGTGACGTTTATATAGTCTTTGGCGGATTTGAAAAAAGTGGAGGCATAGACATATTTTATGGCTTCAACAAGCTTTCTGAAGCGAACGTCTGGGTTAAACTGATTGTTTGGAATCATTTTGGTGGTGTAAACGCTGGCAAAAGGCTCAAACATCGCATCCTCGAGCATGCTGGAGGACCGAATAGCCAGAGGGGAATGGACTTGGCTGATCAAGGCACGCAGGTCTCCGACAAGTTGTGGAGGAAGTTCTCCTCTCTGGAAGGCATGAGCTATATGGTCGTCGCGTCCATCAGAAAAGGCGATATCATACAGTCTATTGTTTTTTAAAAAGAGATCAAAGAAGTTTGTAGCTATGACCGTTAATGTTGGTATGTCAATCTCGACGTCTGGTGAATATTGAGAATTCAAATCGGCAAGAACATCCTTAATATCAGCCAACCCTTGAGCTTTGCCGCCGATGGAACCTTGCCCGATATAAGTAAATTTTTCCTTTCCTGAAAAAAAATGTCGGTCAAACGGTGTCAAGCTTTCCTGGTAGGAACTTTTCATCCGTCTTGGCATATCATAATCCCCTGAAAGCAGGGTACAGCAATCTCTTCCATCAACCTCTTGTTTAAAGTGAAAAAGGCGGCTTTTCAAAAATAGGAAAGCTAATTTCGGCCTTTCCTTTTCTTAAAGTGGATTTCTGCACTTCGAAGCTTCCAGAAAAAACATCGGTGTTTAAATAATTACACCCATCCTCTATCTTTACAGGCTTGAGCGACACGAACCACAGCGATAGTATAGGTGGCGTCACGCATGTACATCTTTTTCTTCTTTGCCAATTCTAAGACAGACTCAAAGGCGTTGGTCATCTTAACGTCCAGCTTGCCGAGAACTTCATCTCTTTCCCAATAGTAGTTCATGTTGCTCTGTACCTGCTCGAAATAACTGCAGGTTGCTCCTCCTGCATTAGCCAGGAGGTCGGGGATCATGAATATTTTCCGCTCAGCGATAATCTTGTCAGCTTCAGGAGTTGTGGGGCCGTTGGCTCCTTCGGCGATAATCTTGACTTTAGTGCCGATTTTCTTAACATTTTTGGCAGTGATCTGGTTTTCCACAGCAGCCGGGATCAGTATATCCACATCTTGCGCTAACCAGTCTTCCCCGGGGAGAACCTTATAATTCATCCCGATAGCTTTATCCTTATCGATTCCTCCGAATCTGTCGGTGATCCCGAAGAGCTCGTCAAAATCTATGCCCGATTCTTTTTTGTAACAGTAGGAAGTGTTATCCTTTTGGTCCCAGCAGGAAACGCTGATTACTTTTCCGCCGATTTGTTGGAGCAGTCTGACCGCATGCTGACCCACATTACCAAATCCCTGGACGCTTGCAGTAGTGTCCTCAGGGCGCATTCCCAATTCTTTGAGAGCTTCACGCAGAGTAAAAATCAGCCCAAATCCTACAGCCTCTCTGCGGCCTTGAGATCCTCCCATCCCAACGGGCTTTCCTGTGATAAATCCCGGATACTTCTCCCCTCGAATGGCCTCGAACTCATCCAGCATCCAGAGCATATGCTGGGCACTGGTCATGATATCCGGAGCTGGCACGTCCACCAGAGGTCCTAGGTCTTTCGCCAACTGGCGCACCCACCCCCGGCAGATTTGCTCCTGCTCTCTCATACTGAGATTATGAGGATCGCATGTTACTCCTCCATAGCTGCCCCCTAGGGGGATATCGATGACAGCGCATTTCCAGGTCATCCACATGGCTAGAGCTCGTATGGTATCGATTGTCTCCTGCGGGTGAAAACGAATTCCTCCTTTCCCAGGGCCCCGGACATCGTTATGGACCACTCTGAAGCCACGAAATATTTGAACATTTCCATCGTCCATCCGCACAGGGATGGTAAACTGATGTTCCCTCATCGGATTCCTGAGTAATTCTCTTGAAGCTTGGTCCAAATCAAGCATGTCAGCGATGTGACCAAACTGAGACTGGGCCATTTTGAATGGATTAAAAGATTGAGTACTCATCGGTTATTTCCTTTCTGTAAATCTTCATTAAATTTTACAAGGAAATAGCACTTTATAATTATTCACATCTTTTTCTGATGTCAAGGGAGACGCATACCTGATAATGAAGCGGGCTGGAACATATTGAAATGCTGTATTTTCAAGAATACATTATAGCATAAATGGACATATAGAATGTGCATCTCCGTATTTTGCCCCTAAATATTTATTAAAATCATAACAAAAAACAAACGGATTTATAACAATCCTATGCTAATTTATCCTGTGAAATCTGCATATTTTAGATTATTGCTCTTGAAATTATGGTTTTTCTGACGATGCTGAAGGGCAAAAAAGAAAAAATACAGCAATATTTCTTAAATATAATTTTATAAGAAAGGAGAGGCCTAATGTCTAGCTACGCATCCGATTTTATGGCTGAATTAAAGGCAAAAAACCCGGGTGAGGTCGAATTTCATCAGGCTGCGGAAGAAGTGGCCAAATCACTCGCCCTGGTTTTCGAAAGACATCCAGAGTATATGAAAGCCAAGCTGTTGGAACGTATCGCGGAGCCAGAACGTGTAATTATGTTTCGTGTTCCCTGGATGGATGATGAGGGGGAAATTCATATCAACCGGGGATACAGGATCGAGATGAACAGCGCCATCGGCCCTTATAAAGGAGGGCTTCGATTCCACCCCACAGTGAATCTGGGGATTTTGAAGTTTCTCGCTTTCGAGCAGGTCTTTAAAAACAGTCTGACAACACTTCCGATGGGAGGAGGAAAAGGAGGTTCCGATTTTGATCCCAAAGGCAAGAGCGACAACGAGGTTATGCGGTTCTGTCAGGCTTTCATGAATGAGCTTTTTAGGCACATCGGCCCCAACACAGATGTTCCAGCTGGAGATATCGGTGTGGGAGGACGGGAAATCGGTTTTCTATTCGGGCAGTACAGGAAGTTGAGGAATGAATTTACCGGCGTCCTAACTGGAAAAGGCTTGGATTGGGGAGGATCTCTGATTCGTCCTGAGGCAACTGGCTACGGTGCTGTTTATTTTGCTGCTGAGATGCTCAACACCAGAAACGACACACTGGAGGGCAAGGTTTGTCTTGTATCCGGAAGTGGCAATGTCGCCCAGTATACTGTGGAGAAAATCAATCATCTTAACGGAAAAGTCGTCACATTATCCGACTCCAGTGGCTACATCTACGATCCAGAAGGTATCGATGCGGATAAGCTTGCCTTTGTCATGGAGCTGAAGAACGTGCGCAGAGGGAGAATCAAGGAATACGCCGAAAAATACAAGAAAGCCTCTTACACTGATGTTGATCTCAATCAGGATTATAATCCACTTTGGGATCATAAAGCCGATTGCGCTTTTCCCAGTGCAACCCAGAACGAAATCAACGACAAAGATGCCCAAAACCTCCTGAAAAACGGTGTCTATGTTGTCTCCGAGGGAGCGAATATGCCCACTACCCCAGATGGAGTGGATTTGTTCCTTGACGCCAAGATACTCTTCGGTCCAGGTAAAGCGGCGAATGCCGGCGGTGTCGCTGTTTCCGGGCTTGAGATGTCCCAGAACAGCCTCAGGCTGTCCTGGTCAAGAGAAGAAGTCGACAACCGCCTTCACAACATCATGAAGAACATCCATCAGACGGCTAAAGAAGCAGCCGAAGCTTTTGAAACTCCTGGGAATTATGTCAATGGGGCG
>JAOUKO010000225.1 GCA_029882525.1 Candidatus Aminicenantota bacterium
GGAGCATGTTCAAAAGTCGGGCGTACAGATCTTCTATCCTGATAAAAGCCTTTTTGCCGAGAAGGTCACACCGATCTACGAGGAATACAAACAGCAACCTGAGATGTATCAGCTCATTCAGGAGATTAAAGCGGTGAGATGATGATGGAGAAAGTGAAGAGGAGAGTGGATAAGATCCTGGAATGGGCCTTGATAATATTGATGGCGGCTAACGTGTTGAACGTCCTGTGGCAGGTGTTCACGCGCTTCATCTTGAGAGATCCCAGCTCTTTCACTGAGGAGCTGGCCAGGTTTCTTTTGATCTGGGTGGGTTTGCTGGGAGCCGGCTACGCTGCCGGCCAGAAGATGCATCTGGCGATCGATGTGGTGGTCAAGAGTCTCCCGGAAAAGGCCGGAAGGCTGGCGGAATTAGCCATCCAGGTTTTCGTCTTCCTCTTCGCCTTTTTTGTCATGGTCTACGGCGGCGTCCGCCTGGTTTCGATCACTCTGCGGTTGAACCAGATCTCAGCTGCCCTGCGGATCCAATTGGGGTATGTCTATCTGGTGCTTCCGCTGAGCGGACTTCTGATCATGTTCTATGCGGGAGTATTTTTCGCGGAGAGAATCCGCTCGCCCGAAAAAGGACAGGAGGAGCTAAAGGTCAGCCCGGCAGGCAGCGGCTGAATTAAGGAAAAAGAATGGAGATCGTTCCCATCCTGGTCCTCATCTTCAGCTTTGCCCTTCTTCTCATCCTTGGTGTGCCCATCTCCTTCAGCATAGGGATAGCCACGATCTCCACCATGCTGCTGAGCATCGAAGGCGGGCCAGCCCTGACCACTGTCGCCCAGCGGATGGCGACCGGGCTGGACAGCTTTGCTCTCCTGGCTATTCCCTTTTTCATCCTTTCCGGACAGCTCATGAACAGAGGAGGGATCGCCCGCCGCCTGATTGATTTTGCCAAGGTCCTCGTCGGCATGTTTCCGGGGGGGCTGGCTTTTGTCAACACCATGGCAGCCATGCTATTCGGCTCCATCTCCGGCTCGGCTGTTGCCACAGCTTCAGCCATCGGGGGATTCATGATCCCGACCATGAAGAAAGAGGGCTATGACCTGAATTACAGCGCAGCGGTCAATTTGACTTCAGCCACAACCGGATTGATCATCCCTCCCAGCAATATTCTCATCGTCTATTCACTGGCCAGCGGCGGAGTCTCGATCGGGGCGCTTTTTGTCGCCGGGTATTTTCCCGGGATCACCATTGGTATCTCATTGATGGTTGTTGCCGGAGTCATCGCCTACAGGAAGAAGTATCCTGTGTCCGAGAAGCTGAAGATCAAAGACGGTATCCTCCGCTTCCTTGACGCCGTGCCCAGCCTTTTTTTGATCGTCCTGGTTATCGGAGGAATCGTTGCCGGCTATTTCACGGCGACTGAAGCTTCGGCTGTGGCTGTTCTCTATTCCTTTATCCTCTCGGTCTTGATCTACAGGGAAGTCAAGTGGAAAGAGCTGCCGAAGATCCTTCTGGAGTCAGCTTCTACGACAGCTATCGTCCTGCTGCTCGTCGGAACCTCCATGGGCATGTCCTGGATATTCGCCTATGAGAATATCCCTCAGAACACCAGCGCCGCGCTCATGGCTCTTTCCAGCAGTAAGGTCGTCATCCTGCTGATCATCAACCTTTTCCTTCTGCTCGTAGGCATTTTTATGGACATCACACCGGCTGTTTTGATCTTCACTCCGATCTTTCTTCCTGTAGTGACGCAGTTGGGAGTCGATCCCATCCATTTCGGCATCATCATGGTTTTGAACCTCAGCATCGGCCTCTGTACTCCGCCGGTGGGCACTGTCCTTTTTGTGGGGTGCGGGATCGCTGGGACCAGCATTGCCCAGGTTATCCGCCCGCTGCTCCCTCTTTTTCTGGCTATGCTCGTCGCTCTTTTCCTGGTCACGTTCATCCCTGCCATCAGTCTCTTCTTGCCCAGGTTCTTCGGGTACTGAATTCAGGATCGTTAGTAATCGTTTTTCGATAAGTCGGTTGTTCTCGAACGGGAAGTCATGGATTTTCGTATCACTTATTGGAAACATACATTCAAACGGGAAACGATTCCAAAGAGTTTGACTCTTTTCAATTGAGTTGATATTCTTACCATGAAAGCCTGAGGCAACAACAGGTATGAAGTGCCCAAAATGTCAATCCGAGAATCCTGACAACAGCCGCTACTGCAACAAGTGTGCCACACCCCTCCCCCCCTCAAAAGACATCTCTGCTCTGCATACCAAGACCCTCCAGTTCCCAGTCCTGGGATTAGCAAGAGGGACTACTTTTGCCGACAGGTATGAGTTGATCGAAGAGATAGGCAAAGGAGGCATGGGCCGGGTCTACAAAGTATTTGATAACAAGATAAAGGAAGAAGTCGCCTTAAAGCTCCTGAATCCGGATGTGGCCGCAGACGAGAGGACCATTGCCCGCTTCAGCAACGAGCTGAAATTCGCGCGCAAGATCATCCACAAAAACGTGTGCCGCATGTACGACTTGAACGAAGAGGAGGGCACGCACTACATCACCATGGAATACGTGCCTGGCGAAGACCTGAAGAGCATGCTCAGGATGACCAAGCAACTGAGTATTGGAACGGCGATCAATATTGCCAAACAGGCGTGTGAAGGGTTGGCTGAAGCCCATAATTTGGGCGTGGTGCACAGGGACCTGAAGCCCAGTAACATCATGATAGATAGAGAGGGGAACGTCCGGATCATGGATTTTGGGATTGCCCGCTCCAGCGAGTCAAAGGGAATCACCAGAGCCGGAAGGATGGTCGGGACGCCAGAGTACATGTCTCCTGAGCAAGTGGATGGCGTTCAGGCTGATGAGAGGTCTGACATCTATTCGCTCGGCGTCATCCTTTACGAGATGCTGACCGGCAAACAGCCGTTCGAGGGAGAGAGCTCCTTAAGCATCGCCCTGAAACACAAAACAGAGCCCACTCCCAATCCGAGGGAGATTAACGAGCAGATTCCCCGAGACTTCAGCCGGGTGATCATGAGATGCATGGAAAAGGATAAGTCGCAGAGGTATCAAACGGCTGAGGAACTGCTCACGGACCTGACCGCTATCGAGAAAGAGATCACCACCACAGAGAAGATTCTTCCCCGGAGAAGGCCTAAGCCTGTGAAAATAAGCGTTAAGAATTGGAACAGGGCAGTCGTCTATGGAAGCGCCCTTCTTCTTCTGGCCCTGGTGATCGCAGTCGGGGGCTTGCTGTTTTTTAGGGGAGAAGGAGCCGTAAAATCGATTGCTGTGCTCCCTTTCCAGAATATTCTTGCCGACCCCAACACTGAGTATCTGAGCGACGGAATCACCGAGCGAATCATCAGCAGACTGGCGCAACTTCCCCAGCTCAAAAAGGTTATCGCCCGCAGCTCGGTATTCCAGTACAAGGGCCAGCAGATCGATCCCCAGAGGGTGGGCCGGGAGCTCGGAGTGGATGCGTTGCTTGTCAGCCGGATGCAAAGACGCGGCGATGAGTTAACAATCAGTGTGGAGCTGTTGAGGGTGCGTGATAACAGCCGCATCTGGGGACAGCAGTACACCCGGAACATCTCCGAGATATTTTCTGTCCAGGACGATATCACCAATTCCATCATCTCCAGCCTCCAGTTAAGGCTCACAGGAGCTGAGCTTGAGCGTATGAGCAGGCGGTACACGGAAAACTCCGATGCATTCGTGGCCTACTCCAAGGGGCGCTTTTTCTGGAACAAGAGGACAGAAGATGACCTGTGGAAAGCGATCGAGTATTTCAATGAAGCGCTTCAGATCGACCGGAATTACGCTCTCGCCTACGCCGGTTTGTCTCAAACGTACCTCCTCCTCCCGGAATACGGGACATATCCGCCAAAAGAAGCTTATCCCAAGGTCCGGGATGGGGCCCTCCGTGCGCTGGAAATAGACAACATGCTTGCCGAAGCCCATGTCGCCCTGGCTCAGGTCAAATGGCGCTATGAGTTTGACGCAGAAGGCACGGAGAGAGAATACTTGCGGGCCATCGAGCTCGATCCCAACTACGCCACAGCTCATCACTGGTACGCCTATGATCTGATGTGCCTGGGACGGCATGAAGATGCTATCAGGGAGATAAGGAAAGCCCATGAGCTCGATCCTCTCTCCCTTGTCATAAACAAGAACCTTGGACAGGTCCTCTACCGGGCGCGCCGCTACCAAGAGGCCATAGAGGTGCTGCGGAAAACGCTCGAGATGGACCCGAATTTCAGTTTTGCCCATTTTCACCTCGGCTCCATATACCTGCAGAACGAGAGGTACAAAGATGCTCTGCTAGAGTTTGAGACAGAAAGACAGCTTGCCCAGGGCTGGCAAACAACGGTCGAGGCCTGGATAGGGATCACCTACGCGGAAATGGGCGAGACGGAGAGAGCGCAGGAAGTCGTGGATAGATTATTGGAAATGTCGAAGCAAACCTACGTTGCACCCACCTTGCCGGCCATCTTGTATTTTGTCCTTGGTGAGAACGACCAGGGCTTTCAGATGCTGGACAAGGCTTTAGAGGAATACGACAGCTGGCTCCGGCTGCTCAAAGTTGAGCCCATTTTTGACAGGGTTCGCTCTGACCCGAGATTTGTTGAGATGCTGAAAAAACGCGGATTTGAAAAATAATATATACTTTTTTTAATTTTTATTTATAATAATGTTTAATATTTTAAAAACATGATTGGAACAGGCCACAGACTCGATAAGATCGTTGAGAGCAGCCTGAGCCTCCAGCAGGTGCGTAAGGAGGACCTGCAGTTTGGGGATATGGTCCTCATCACCACCCGGAATTCCCTCTACTCTATATATGTCCTCGATCCCGAGAATTACCTGGTATCCGGAGGCTGGTTCGACCGCAAGGGGCTCTCACCAATAAAGGCCTCAGTTGCCGGCTGCACTTGGGGAGGCAGCATCATCAAGGTGGATACTCTG
>JAOUKO010000316.1 GCA_029882525.1 Candidatus Aminicenantota bacterium
GGATTTTACTCTTATCGATATCTTGAGACTGTTTTCCTGAAAAGTCGGAAGCGACAAGGCAAACGAGGAAAACCGGTATCAAGACTCTTGAAATGACTGGATTGGCAATAGCTCTCATTTTGTCTTCCTCTTTTGTGTTTAGGGAGAGAGAACTTTTCGTCCTCTTCAATTTTAGTCGTCCAGCGGGGATTATTCATTTAATGCTTCCTCCGAAATCCCCTCAGGGAAACTTATATCACAAGAGAAATTTCATGTCAAAACAAGGGAGGACACCCTTGAGCACTCATGATGTAAAAATATGGTTCCTTCCAATCAGGGAAATAGGCCTTCTACTCCTTTAGTCTAAAAATGACATCAATTAATCAGTCTTTTTTTCGATGGGCTACTCGAGCTCGACTGAAGCGGCGCCTCCGTAGTAAATACCGTTGAAGAGGAACTTAAAGGTCCCATGGGGTTGAGCGCGGCGGATAATCTCTGGCCCGAACAGGAAGAGCTTTCCTTTGCCTAATTCAGCCGCGACGACGGCGATTCCTCCATCCAAATAATGCTTTCCCCACGCCCAGCCGCTTCTCAAAGGGTCCTTGCTGTCAAACCAGGCTACAGGCCGCACTCCCTTCAAGGAAGCTTCTGGCATTAATCTGAAAACCGGGCTGTTATTGAAGGAGACGTCCAGTCTCTCGCTGAGGCCGTAGGCCAGGGGATGAGTGTTGTCCACCCGCACTTGGAGTAAAGAGCCAGGTACGAAGAATTTTGACCGCGGCAAAGGCTTTTCTGTCCCGTCGTCAAGCTTTTCGACCATGGCGTCGGCGATGGGGAGCCCGGCATGATAGCCGAGACTAGTTGAGCTTCCGATGGTCAACACGGTTCCGCCTTCTTCGAGGAATTGGAGCAAGTTCGGCACTGTTTTTTCAACCGAGACTCTTCCCAGCATGTTCCTGTATTCAGCGGGAATGGTTTTGGGGTCTGGCGGCGTGAAGAAGCCAAAACGTCTGTCCCCGTCTCTTTCAGCACTGGGGATTGCGCCCCGGACAAAGATGAGCACGTCGAATTGGCTGTTGAGGTTGCCGGCATCCAGGGTCGGGGGGTAGACCAGTTTAAAAGGGAACTCGAACTGCTCAAGAATCCACCGCACCCATCCGGAGTCCATGGACCCACCGTAACTGTCCCACAGCCCAATGCGCATCGGGCGCAGCTTGAATGCTTCGCCTGTTGGCTTGGATTTGACTCCCTCGAAGTTCAAACCGGTGTCTTCCGCCAGTTTTTCCAGCCTCGGGAGCGTCGTGGATTTGGCTGGAATGTAAATCGTGCCCGCAGGATTGGATTTTCCCTGGGCAAGGAAGTCCTGCTTGATCCAGTAAACATCTTCTTTATTTTTTAAAAGCCGGTTTATGGCGATAAAGGCGTCATTCACCCTGTGGTCGAGTAGAAAGCCAACTGCGTTCTTTTCTCCTGTCACATTTCCAGAAGGGGGCTGAGCCAGGCCTTCGATTTTTTCGAAGGGGCCGTCAAAGTCGTCAAGGATGCGGTCGAACTCCACTCCCATCTGAAAGGCAAGCGTCCAGCCAGCATTGTCATAGGGTGGGATCGGTGCTCCCCCCGGATAGGGAATGTCATCGGGGTGATCCTGAGGCTCGAACATGGAGAGGATATGAGGACGGAAAGCCTGGGCGGCCTTTACGATGTACGACTCTTTTGGATAGGACTTCTCGCCGATCTTGAATGAGCGGGTGGCACGGTGGATTGCGACGCCGCTCTTGATGAGCGCGTTCACGAATTTTGTCGCAGTCAGAAAATCGGGCTGGTCTGAGGGGATGATGTACCCTCTCGGATCCCTTTTAGCCGGGTCATAGAGCATGTCATAGTATTTTTTCGGGTAACTCCGTGTACGGCCAGAACCTGTGGAGCTCGCCTGGTCTTTTTCGAAGGCTTTCTCGACTTCTGCGATCATCCTTGGACGGATGGTCCAATGGTCACGGCTGCCCCGTTCGATGGAATTTTTCCCCATGCGGTAGATGTTGAACAAAAAATCCTCGCGGTGCCTGGATGCCAGGTCAAGGATGGCCCGGTCCGCCGTTATCATGTACTCGATCGACTGACGGAAGTGCCACTTCTGGGGCTGGACAGGGAAGGGAAGGTCGTTCTTGGGGAGCAGCCTTTCTGGAATAAAGGGGATTTCGACGGGCGTGGGGTTTCCGATGGTCTCGGTAAGGATTCCGATCATGTTGTGATAGTATGATGTCGAGCGTAAACCGCCGTTCCACCAGGTCGAGTATCCCGCGCCCGACCGCATGGTCGCTCCCGGTTTGTCTTCAGCCACAAACCGGTTGTGCATAGCCGCACCGACGAGCTCGATCCCGAGAGGCACGAGGGGATCGAAGCAGTAGTTGAACGGGTCTCGAAAGGGCGGGGCGAACAAGACGCACCCTGCCGGTCCTGTCTGATGCTGGTTGTAGATGATCTGTGGAAACCATTCCCGATAGAGCACCTGGCTTACAGCTTCGGTCTCAGGCTGAGTAATCATGTAGAAATCTCGATTGTTATCATGACCGATGTACTTCTGGTACAGGCGGGGAAGCCCTCTGGTTGAGCGCTTGGTTGGGTCTTTTTCCCTCATGTACCAGTTGGCGACCATCTCCATCCCATCTGGGTTGGAGCAGACAGCGAGCAGGATGACATCGTTCAAGATTCTGAGTGTTTCCGGGTCGTTGCGGCTCGCCATTTGGTAGACGAGCTCGATCAACTGTTGTGAGCCCAGGACTTCAGTGGCGTGCAGCCCGCCGTCGATCCAGACAATTGCCCGTCCTTCAGCGGCCAAAGCGCGGGCTTCTTCGTCGGTGAGCCCTTCTGCCAGAGCCAGCTTCCGGGAGATCTCTTTGTAGCGGTCGAGTTTCCTTTGGTTATCGGGTGAGGTGATGACCGCCATGAACATCGGGTTTCCTTCAGCAGTGATCCCGATTCCGTCATAGGAGATTCGGCCGGACTCGAGCGATAGTTTTTTCAGGTATTCTGCATACTGGGTGTAATTAGCCAGATAGTAGTCGTCTCCGGGAGTAAACCCGAAGTATTCCTTCGGGGTTGTGATTTTGTTCTGCGAGAGACCCAGTGTGGCGGTCAGAGCTATGATGAGCAAAAGAGAAACAAATATCTTTTTATTATGCATTCTTTCCTCCTTTTTTTTCAGGGCTGGAGTATTTCTAATCTTGATCATAATATATCTTTGGGTTTAATGCGGTCCTTGGGGATTCTTTGGCTCTCTCCATTCGCCTTTGTGTCAAGATACAAGCTTATATCAGAGAAGAAATTTGATGTCAATCCAAATTGAAGGTTGGCACCTTTTAAAACTGAACCTTTTCCCTTAAAAAACCGTTATGAACAATGTGGAGGGACGCTAATTTATATTCGCCTTAGCTAGATTAAGCTAAAAAAA
>JAOUKO010000226.1 GCA_029882525.1 Candidatus Aminicenantota bacterium
AGATCAGAAATAAGAAGATAGGATTCGTGTTCCAGTTCTACCACCTCCTGCCCGAATTCACGACCCTGGAGAACATTGCCTTTCCCCTGTTGATCAAAGGCCTGGAAAAGAAGGAAGCCCTGGATAGAGCCCAGGCGATGCTCCGGGAAGTGCTTTTAGAGGAAAAAGCGCGGATCAAGCCCGGTCAGCTTTCGGGTGGAGAACAGCAGCGGGTAGCCATTGCCAGAGCACTTGTCAACGAGCCCAGGTTGCTGTTGGCTGATGAGCCGACTGGAAACATGGACTGGAAAACCGGACAGGCGATCCTCGAACTCATTCGAGACCTTCACCAGAAGAAAGGCCTGTCCTCTGTTATCGTCACCCATAATGAAAAGGTCGCCCGCTTCTGCCATAAGGCCTATCTCATGGAAAGCGGCAGTTTGAAACTTTTATCCCGCCTCTGAGGTTTCAAGTATTGAAGTCAAAAGAGAAACAGAGGCTGGATTATGCTCTTAGGCAGAGTGGTCAATGATGTGGTCGTTCACGGAGGCATCTCCAATTCCGTGAAGCTGATGATGAAGGTGCAATCCGTTACAGTGCCGGTTCCCATCCAACCTCGCCAAGACTCTCCCACCTGCCACAATGGGCTTTGGACGGACAGGAACCGTCGCCGCAGCACTCAATCAGGTGAGGTGGTTCCCTCAGGACGGAAAGAGAGATGCTTACGTCGTCCAACGTATAATTGATAAAAGAGTAATTATTTGGTATAAGGAGAGAGAGATGAAGAAAGTCGCTTTGCTCCTCATTTTCTCCTGCTTTCCTCTTCTTCTCATGGCGCAGGAGAGCATCGAGAAGATCGAGATCGTCGGAAATGACCGGGTCGCCCGGGAAACTGTTATCTACTACCTCTCCTCCAGGGAGGGGAATCCCTTCAGTGAGGAGATGCTGAGAAGAGACTTCAAGGTCCTGTGGGCAACCGGTTTTTTCTCCAACATCAAGATAGAACAATTGGATGGGACGAACGGGAAGGTGGTTCGGATCACGGTCGAAGAGAATCCCATCATCAAGACCATCACCTACAAGACCGGAAAAAAGATCAAAGAGAGTGATATCGTCGATAAGCTCAAGGAAGAGAACGAGTATATTCTTCCCTATTCCCACTATGATCCTTACAAAATCCAGAAAATCCGGAAAACGATACAGGACTTGCTTTTTGAAAAAGGCCTGACCAACGGAAAAGTGGAGGTGAAGACCGACCAGAAGGGCAAGAATGAGTTCGAGATCGTGTTTGACATTAACGAAGGTCCGAGGACTAAAGTGGGAGCCGTCGTGTTCGAAGGTAAATCCAAGATGCTGCCGAGTGCCCTCAGGGCTGCCATGAAAGAAAACAAGAAGCACGGCCTCATATCCTGGATCAGAGGCAAGGATGTGTATAAAGAGAACAAACTCAACGAGGATATGGAAGCCATCAAGGATAAATTCAAGGAATTCGGCTATATGGAGGCCACGGTCGGCGAGCCGAGGATCGAGGAGATCAGCAGGAGGTCCATTTTTCTCAGAAAAAAGAATATGAAGAAAATAGTCATCCCTGTCGATGCAGGCTACCTGTACAGGGTGGGCGAAGTGAAGGTCGAAGGAAACAAGATCATTGCCACCAAGTATCTGCGTCAGGTGATCAAATTTGAGCAAGACAACGTTTACAGCACCAAGGTCAGAGAAAAGAGCGTTGGGGATATAAAAGAGATGTATGCAGACGCCGGCTACCTTTATGCGCAGGTTTTTCCGGTTGAAAACCTGGACCCCAAGAGAAAACGGGTGAACGTGACCTTTAACGTCTTTGAAGGAGAGCTGGTCTTCCTGAACAGACTCGATTTCAAGGGAAATACCTATACCAAAGATAAAGTCCTCAGGCGGGAACTGCTCCTCAAAGAGGGGGATCCTTTCAGGCTGTTCTTGTTTAAGAACAGCATACTCCGGCTGCAGCAGCTCGGGCTGGTCGAGATGGAGGGGGAGCCGGATTTAAAAAATCTTCCTGACAATCCTTCTTTGATGGATGTGACGCTGAAGGTAAGGGAGCTCCAGAGGAATAATATACAATTCACAGCCGGCTACAGCGGTTATGAGGGCACCTTTGTCGGTTTGAGCTATTCCACGGTGAATTTCCTGGGAGCCGGTGAGAACCTGAATCTTATGGCTCAACACGGAAAAAGAATCAGGTATTATATGTTCGGGTTTACCGAGCCCTATTTTCTCGACTTGCCGGTGAATTTAGGGTTTAATATTTTTCACCGCGACATCCTCTATTCCACCATGTTCAGGAGAAAAGGAGAAGGAGCTGATTTGATTTTCGGAGCCAGGGTGAAAGGATATCTCAGGACAAACCTGACCTATTCCTATGAATATGTTGAGATTGAAATTCCGGAACTCGCTTCCGGGGAGGATGAGGAGCCGGTTTCTATCTACAACCCATATTCGGCCTGGGCAGATAAACCTTATGCCATAAGCAGCATCTCCCCATCCATATACCGCTCCACCGTGAACAGCCCCATCACTCCGACCAGAGGGACCCTTTACATGGCATCCTGTAAATTTGCCGGCGGCTTTCTCGGAGGGGATATCGACATAATCAAGCCCCGCTTTGAGTGGACTCTCTTCAATCCGTTGTGGCTGAACCACGTTTTGGGATTTCATATCGAATACCAGTTCATCAAGCCCTTTGGAGGTTCGAGTATCCCCGTCTGGGAGAAGTTTTTCCTGGGTGGAGAGAGGTCCATCAGGGGCTATAACATATACACAATCGGGACTCGTGATGAGAACGGCTATATCATCGGAGGAGAAAAATCTCTCGTTTTTAATGCCGAGTATATCATTCCCTTCGGACCCCAGGGCCCTGTTTACGCGATTCTCTTTTACGATATGGGGAATGCACTGGACCGGAATCAAAAATTCGCTTTAAGCAACATGTTCACTTCAACAGGGCTGGAGTTGAGAATATTTGTTCCTGCTCTGCGTGTTCCCTTCAGGCTCATTTTTGCGTATAATAACCGCAGGATACGGGCAGATGATTCCAATTTCGCTGTCCGCTTTGCGATTGGAACCACATTCTAAAAGATTTAAGACACATTATACGAAACAAATTAAGGAGGCAAAAGATGAGGAGAAGCACAGGCCAAGTTCTTTTACTTGCTCTTTGTGTTACTGCCCTGGTCTCTCAAGGTTTCAGCCAGCAGGATGTCAAAATAGGCGTTGTCAATTCTTTGGGAGTTCTTGAAAGATCCACAGAGGGAAAGAGAATAGTGGCGCAGCTGGAGGAGAAGAACAAAAGCAATCAGCAAAAGCTGAACGATATGGATGATGAGATCCGTCAGCTGGAGACCAAGCTCAACACCCAGAGGCTTACCCTGACCGACGAGGCGCTCATGAACCTGTCTGCTGACATCGAGAGGAAAAGGACTGACCGGAAGCGGTATGCGGAAGATTCCTTCCGCGAATTCCAGCAGTTGAGAGACAGGCTTTTCAATAAGCTTCAGAATGAAGTGCGCCCGATCGTCGAACAGTTGGGCAAAGAGAGGAACCTGGAGATCATTTTTGACCAGGCCAGCAGCGGAGCCATCTACGTCAGCCCGAGCGTTGACCTCACCGAAGAAGTCATCAAGAGATACGATGTCTCTAAAGCTCCGGCAAAGAAATAAAGAGTTGCTCGATATAGAAAAAATCCTCAAGATCCTTCCTCACCGCTATCCCTTCTTGCTGGTCGACAGGGTACTCAGGCTCGAAGAGAGGAAGTCCCTGGTTGCCCTTAAGAATGTCACCTATAATGAGCCTTTTTTCCAGGGTCATTTCCCCCGGCTAAAGGTTATGCCCGGTGTGCTGATAATTGAATCCCTGGCCCAGGCAGGAGGAATCCTCCTCTACAATTCTCTTCCCGAGCCGGAAAAGGTGCTTGTTTTTTTGAGCGCGGTGAATAACGCTAAATTCAGAAAGCCCGTTGTTCCGGGTGACCAGCTGAGGCTGGAGGTCGAGTTCCTAAGACTCAAGAAACGATTTTGTCACATGGAAGGTAAAGCCTGCGTGGATGGGGAAGTCGTGGCTGAGGCCGAAATCCTGGCCTCGCTCATGTATCTTGAGGAACGGAATGAGCAAGAATGAGGTCTTTATCCATCCCACCGCTACTGTCCATCCCAAGGCTTCCTTGGATTCAGGAACCTGGATAGGCCCCTATTCTTTCATCGGGGAAAAGGTTATTGTTGGCAAAAATACGAAGCTGGATGCCCATGTCTGCATCGCTGGCCTGACTGATATCGGAGAAAGCTGCCGGTTTTCCGCTTTTTCTTCGGTCGGGACAGAGCCCCAGGACATCGGCTACAAAGGAGAAGAGACTCTGGTCAAAATAGGGGCTGGGAACACATTCCGGGAGTTCGTAACCATCAACAGAGGAACGGTCAAGGGCGGAGGGAAAACCGTTATCGGGAATGATAACTATTTCATGGCTTACTCCCATGTTGGTCATGACTCCTGTGTCGGGAATGAAACCATTTTTATTAACGCCGCCACGCTGGCCGGGCATGTCACTGTCCATGACTTTGCTCAGGTCGGTGCTTTCAGCGCGGTTCATCAGTTCTGTCGGGTCGGCAAGTACGCCTTCATCGGCGGATACTCTGTGATCACCCAGGATGTCCTTCCTTTCTGCCGGGTTGCCGGAGCCCGTCCGGTTCACATCTACGGTTTGAATGCCATCGGGTTGAGGCGGAGAGGGTTTGACAGAAAGAGACTCAAGGATCTGCGGGATATGTTTCGGATCATTTTCCTTTCTGAACTGAATACATCTCAGGCGCTGGAGAAGATCGAGAAAGAAATGCCTTCCGGTGAGGACAAGAATGAGATCATCCGTTTTATCCAAACCTCTGAGAGAGGGATCGTAAAAAAGACCGGCGAGAGATGGGAAGAAGAATCGGAATAATCGCA
>JAOUKO010000227.1 GCA_029882525.1 Candidatus Aminicenantota bacterium
GCCAATTTTATCCAGGGACTTTTTGAACTCTTCCATGAAGACTCCCATCCCTGGCACGAATTCGACATCCCTTGGGAACTCCTTTTTTCCTCTGGTGTCTTTCTTCCATCTGCCCACAAAATCTATGCCGCAGGTAGGGCTTCCCTCTGCCCCGATCACGGCAGAAATTTCGTATCCTTTTTTGAGGTACCATTTCAGTGTTTTAACGATATTCTCAGCCAGGTCGCGATAGACTTTTCTTATCTTGGGATGGTCATAGGACTCTTTGGGCAGGGCTTTCCTGAAGATGCCAGACAGTTCCACTTCAGGACAGGGGATTTGGTAGAGACCGACACCTTTTTTAATAAGGAGATCGATCACTTCCTCTTCAAGACCGGGATAGATGGCCAGGTTATCTTCCAAGGAGTGGACGTTCAGTATGCAGTGGGAGACTACGACGATCTTTCCGCTTCGCTCATCCTTCATGGCCCACCTCAAGATTCGCAAAAATTTGCTTTATTCTGACTTTAATAGGGGTGTTTGTCAATAATCATCAGCGTGGTTCCAGCTGGGTTTAGCAATTGACATTCATTTTTCTCAATGTTAAAAGCAAGAGAGAGTATCTTGCAGCCATATAAATTGGTTTACTCATTAAAAAGAAGACCGTCAGGTTGATTGCATTTGAGAAGATTAGGATTGTTGATTAATCCTATTGCCGGGATGGGAGGACGGGTCGGTTTGAAGGGGACGGATGGATTGGATGTTCTCGAAAAGGCTAAAAAGCTAGGGGCGAAACCGCAATCCTGGCAGCGCACTGAGGAAGCGCTGGATAAACTCAAGCCTCTCAAACAGAACATAAAAATAATCACCTGTGCAGATAAAATGGGGGAGAGAGCAGTCGTCCGCTGCGGGTTCTCGCCAGAAATCATCGGAGTCGGAGGAGCTTCGGTAACGACGGCTTCTGACACCAGGAAAGCGGCCCGAATAATGAGAGACAGAGGTGTGGACCTGCTGCTTTTTAGCGGTGGTGATGGCACAGCCAGGGATGTCTACCAGGCCCTGGAGGGTACCCAGGTCGTGTTGGGAATTCCGGCTGGCGTGAAGGTCCATTCAGCCGTGTTCGCCTCTAATCCCGCGGCAGCAGGGGAGTTAGCCGCTCTTTTCCTCCAGGGGAAAGCGAGAAAGATCAAAGAGGCAGAGGTCATGGACATCGATGAGGATGATTACAGGGAGGGAATCCTGTCGGCAAGATTATACGGCTATTTGAAGATCCCGTTCAGAAGAAGCTATGTGCAGAGTCTAAAGGCAGGCAGCTCCGGGGATGAGAGGTATTATCAGGAAGCCATCGCCCATGAAGTGGTTGAGAGCATGTCTGATGAATACGCTTATATCATCGGTCCGGGGACCACGACCAGGGCGGTCATGGAAAGACTGGGCCTGGAGGGTTCGCTTCTGGGTGTGGACCTGGTTCATAGGGGAAAGCTTGTCGGGAAGGATTTAAGCGAAAAAGAATTGCTCAAGGGAATCAAGGGCAGGAAAGCGAAACTCATCATCACCCCGATCGGCGGCCAGGGTTATTTGTTGGGGAGAGGGAATCAGCAGATCAGTCCGGAGGTCATAAAGCAGGTGGGGAAAGAGAATATCATCGTCATCTCCACTCAACAGAAAATAAATTCGTTTAGCGGCCGGCCGCTTTTGGTGGATACAGGAGATGCCGCTTCTGACCGGCTGTTGAGCGATTACTTCAGGGTCATAACAGGATACCGGGAATCAGCTATCTACAAGGTGACACATAAACCGGTTTAATCCAGAATAAAACGTAAAGCCAATGGAATAGACGAGAGCCATTTCTATAAACAACCTGAATGATTGTCTTGAGCCTGAATTTTAACTCGGCTCAATGATATGGAGGGATAAGATGCTCAAAGACTGGAAGCCTCCGAAAGACTGGAAAGTCATAACCACCATAGATGCCCATGCCGCGGGCGAGCCCTTGAGGATCATAACCGGGGGGATTGAAGAAATCCCGGGGGACTCCATCCTTGAAAAGAGGCGTTATGCTCAGGAAAACCTGGACCATCTCCGGACCGGGTTGATGTGGGAGCCAAGGGGACATGCGGATATGTACGGAGCGATCATCACCCAACCGGTCACTTCGGATGGGGATTTTGGTGTCCTGTTCATGCATAACCAGGGCTTCAGCACCATGTGCGGGCACGGAGTCATCGCGCTGGCAACGGTGGCCCTGGATAAGGGCATGATTGTTAAAGAAGGGGAGGAGCCGGTGCTGAGGATGGACACGCCTGCCGGTCGAGTTACGGCCAAGGCTCGTCTGGAAAAAGGAAAGGTTAAGGAGGTCACATTCCAGAATGTTCCATCTTTTGTCTTCAAGAGCAATCAGGTGATAGAAGTCCCGGATCTTGGAATCGTGCAGTGTGATGTGGCGTTCGGGGGGGCTTTCTATGCGTTTTGCAGCGCTGAAGAGCTGAGGCTGGGACTGCGGGAGGAAAATTTTCACGAGTTGATCGAAGCGGGCAGGAAAGTCAAGCAGGCGGTCATGGACAACATAGAGATCGAGCATCCCTTTGAAAAGGATTTAGGCTTTTTATACGGGACGATTTTTGTCGGCGACGCTCATGATCCCTCTCATCACAGCCGCAATGTCTGCATCTTTGCCGAAGGAGAGCTGGACCGTTCGCCCACAGGGACGGGTGTCAGTGCCAGGGCAGCGATACATTATTCCCGTGGCGAGCTGTTTCCGGGACAGGCGATTATCGTGGAGAGTATCCTGGGCACATGTTTTAAAGTGAGGATTGTGGATATAACTGATTTTGGCATCTACAGGGCGGTGATCCCGGAAGTCACGGGAAGTGCCTTTATTACCGGAGAGAATAGATTTTATTTTGACCCGGACGACCCGCTGCGACAAGGTTTTATTTTCCGTTGACGTTTTATGAAGAAATCATGTTCTGAGCGCATTTTTTAAAAGACTCTTGCTGAGCGCGAGACAATGGATAGAATATATTCAGACCCTTTCAAAGACTTATTTAGCTCTATGGATGTGATTGGGAGGAGATAAAAATCGATGAGGGTGATGAATTTAAATCTTGCTTTTATCCTGATTTCCCTGAGTCTTATTCCTGGTTATATGTTTTCGAAAATAGAATTGCCGACAGTAAAGTCCGGAACGAAAGATAAGGTTCCTGATTGGGAGAACCCGGCCGTTGTGGGCCGGGAAAAGGAGCCTGCTCACTGCACCTACATCCCGTATGCGGATGTCCAGACCGCTTTAAAGAACAAACTGGCTCAATCTCCTTATTACAAATCATTGAACGGACTCTGGAAGTTCAGCTGGGTGAGAAAACCGGCTGACCGGCCTGTCGATTTCTATAAGGATGAATACGATGTCAGCCAATGGGAGGAGATAAAGGTTCCCGGAAACTGGGAGCTGCAGGGCTACGGAGTCCCCATCTACACCGATGAGGAGTATCCGTTTCCTGCCAATCCTCCCCGCATCCCCCATGACTATAATCCTGTGGGCTCTTACCGGAGAGGTTTTACCGTTCCTGAAGATTGGAATAGCCGCCAGGTTTTTCTTCATTTCGGCGGAGTGAAGTCAGCCATGTATGCCTGGATTAACGGTAAAGAAGTGGGGTACAGCCAGGGAAGTAAGACTCCGGCTGAATTCAACATCACCCGGTATCTGCGCGAAGGCCAAAACACGCTTGCTGTGGAAGTCTACCGCTGGAGCGATGGTGCCTATCTCGAAGGCCAGGATTACTGGAAAATCAGCGGAATCGAGCGTGAGGTGTTCCTTTTTTCCACCCCGAATGTGATGGTCCGGGACTTTTTCGTCCTCGGGGACTTGGATGAATCTTATGTGAACGGGAAACTCATGGTAACGGTGAAAATGAGAAATTATACACCCGAGATCCCGAAGAATTATTCGCTTCGGATGGAACTTCTGGATGCGAATAATCAGCCTGTTTTTGAGGCTCCGTTAAGCGAGGAGATCAAATTTGAAGGATTGAACGAAGCAGAGATTCGTTTTGAAAGGATCGTCGAAAACCCGGCGAGATGGAGCGCAGAGACTCCGAATCTCTACTCACTTGTTCTGTCTCTCCTGAATGATTCAGGACAGGTTATTGAGGTCGTAGGCTGCAGGACCGGATTCAGGAAGGTGGAGATAAAAGGGGGGCAGCTTCTGGTCAACGGGCTTCCCATCATGATCAAAGGAGTCAACCGCCATGAGCATGAGCCTGAGACTGGCCGTGTGGTCTCGGAAGAATACATGATGAAGGATATCCGGCTGATGAAGCAGTTCAACATCAATGCAGTCCGGACAAGCCACTACCCGAACGTTCCCCGATGGTACGAGCTGTGCGACCAATACGGACTCTACGTGGTCGATGAAGCCAACATTGAATCTCATGGTATGGGCTTTCATCCGGATAGAACGCTCGCTAACAAGCCTGAGTGGAAAAAAGCGCATATGGAGCGGACCATCCGGATGGTGGAAAGGGATAAGAACCATCCTTCGATCATCATCTGGTCCCTCGGGAATGAGGCTGGAGACGGAGTCAACTTCGAATCCACCTATGCCTGGATCAAGAAGCGCGACCCCTCCAGGCCGGTGCAATATGAGCCGGCCGGACTCAAGCCCCATACGGATATCGTCTGTCCCATGTACAAGCAAATCCAGCACCTTGAAGAGTACCTCAGCCGGGGCCTGGACGACCGCCCGCTCATCTTGTGTGAGTACGCCCATGCCATGGGAAACAGCGTCGGCAACCTCCAGGATTACTGGGATTATTTCGAAAAGCACAGAGAGCTCCAGGGAGGCTTTATCTGGGATTGGGTCGACCAGGGATTG
>JAOUKO010000228.1 GCA_029882525.1 Candidatus Aminicenantota bacterium
TGAGCCGGAAACGGGCCCAACTGAAGAGCCCGCGCCAGCGCCTCATCTCTCCACCTGGCAGGACATCGACGCCTCGCTCGCCGAATACTGCGCCGCGAAGGGCCTCATCCCGCCCGCAGACATCGACGCGGCCGTCGACCTCCACATCCGGGCCATGGAGGAATGGCTGGAAGCCCTCGAGGGCAAGCCCTAATTCAGGGACACAACTCATTCCCCTTTTTCCCCAGCCGCACATCCCCGCCGCAAGAATTTCTATGGGCAAAATCTGCTTCGTAGCTACGATTATCAATGGATATCATGAAATGTCTCTTGATTGTCATCTGCATATCCCGCAATCACCCTCCTTTGACCCATATGCGCAGATGCAGTTGCATATATCCCCATTGGCCGCGATGCGAGGCAGGCTATCGTAAGCCTCTTTGGCCTGCGGGGTGGAATACTCATAGGGACAATAAAAGGTAGTCTCCCACCCCAGATCCTTGGGTTTCCAGGGCGAGCCTGGGCCAATGAAGGGCGCCGCAAGTGTCAAAAGTCACCCAGACCTCTCCTCCCGAGCAAAGAGAAGGTCATGAAAAATGGTGAGGGATTTGCGGCAAGGCCAAAAACGAATTTCCTGTATATTTCAATATAAAATCCTCTGTGAACCCGTTTCATACATTCCTCCTTTGAAAGAAGGAATGAACTTCCAGGTGTTCGCTGTTCAAGTTTAAAAAGCACACTAACTCTTCTAGCCGGCTCTTTAATTTGACAGATTGGGAGCAAAAAAATTATAATTAATAAAACTATTGAGCAAAGATAAAGGGGGTAGAAATGAGCACTTTAACAAGAAAAATATTAGTAGGCTGGTTTGTATTTCTCTTATTTTTGATTCTATTTAGCAAAATCGCCAGACCCGAAAATAGGGAAAATTTCAAGCCAAAACTAAGCATTAAGCTCGCCGCTGGATTATGCTCTACGCGTGTGGGCGACATCAACTCCCATCTTGAGGACTTTAATGACTTTCTATCGACTGCGCTTCCTTTCTATGAAGGCTCCAAGTTAGAAAAGATAGATAATCTTAGCTCTGATCTTGAGGGGGAATTAAGACTGAACATAAGCTCTAAATTTACAATCGGTCTTGGAATTGGATATATGGCTGGAAAAGATAAAAGCTATTTCCAAACTGCGGGTATATTCCCCTTTACGTCGTATTGGATATATTATATCCCCAGCCATTTAATTGGATTTACCGCAGAGCCAGAATTCAAAACTGTTCCTATTAACCTAAGGGTCTGCTACACCTTACCACTTGGAGCCAAAACCGCTATCCTCCTCAGTGGAGGATTAGGTTATTATTTTTCCAAGTGTTCACTATATAAATACAATTTGAATGTTCCTCTCGACCCCGCAAGGCCGGATTGTTTTCTTGTTGAGATCTCCAATAAATATGATGTAAACGGCAATGGCCTCGGTCTTCTCGGCGGAGTTGGCTTTGAGTTCAAATTAACAGACACTCTAGCTTTGGTGATCGAAGCGCAAGGAAGATACGCCCGGATAAAAAAACTCGAGGGAGAAAGAACTTATTATTACTATAATTCAAGCTCGCTGCTTCCCGAACTAACAAAAGATGAAGGAATTTTATATATCGGAGAAAGAGACCTATCAGATATCGGTTATGGAGAGAGATGCCCGGACTTAATCATCTCTCCCTCAAAGCCTACTGGCCTTGAATATAAAAACATAAGGGAAGCAACCTTGGATTTAAGCGGAATTTCACTGAGGATTGGGATTAGGATAACATTGTTATAAACTCTGGTTAGGTATTTTGATAGACAGCCCTATTTTCGGTAAAGTAAGACCCGGGTGGGAAATCACGATCAAAAGATAATATCGATTAGTCCTCTAAAGTCAGGGCTACATCCAAGAGAGACGCAGAGCGAGTCGGCAGATACATGATCCGCCCCCTGCTGTCTTTGAAGCGAATGTTCTTCGATGAGAATTGTGCCGCTTTTTGAGTCGTTGACCTTTCCGTTTTTGATTTTATATTCTTATTTCAGGATGTCAGGGGAGGCAAATCATGAAAAATGGTGAGGGATTTGCGGCAAGGCCAAAAACGAATTTCCTGTATTTATAATCTTCATCAGGTTATCCGGTACTTGGTTGAAATTGATTAAGAGAAATTTATTTTTAATAAGATAATTAAGATTTAAGAAACGATTTAATAGTATATGGTGGGGGTCAATATTCGATGAAGACAGAGTCCTCGCCCAATAAACTCTCGATCTTTCTTGTCAGATCTTCTGACAGAGAAACGCCGGCAATCTCGCCCGCCTCCACGACCATCCGGTAGGAATGGGGAGTTTCCAGCTCAAAAAACACCGGACAGTCACCCCGATTCTGGTCGAGGATGCTCCTCAGCTCTTCGAACACGGATTCCTCGATCCCGGGAAGGAAGATCCTCAGGACCACTCTTTTCGCCTGCTTCTGGAAAGCCTCGCTCAAGGGCATGATGTGGAGGAGATGGATCCTCCGGCTTTCTCCCTCGCCTAGGAATTTCCCTTTGACCCAGACGAGATGGTCCTGCCGGAGACAGTCATAATATTTTCTATAGCTTTCCGGGAAGGCGACAACCTCGATCCTCCCGCCCATGTCCTCCAGGATAAAAGTGGCCATTCGTTCATCTTTTCTGGTTTTGAGAGGCTTCAAAGAGGAGATGATGCCCGCGACCCGAATCTCACTGTTGAAATCCTTCTCATCATCCAGTTGGTTGAGGGAGTGGGACACAAGCCTCCTCAGCTGCTTTCCGAATTCAGCCAGGGGGTGCCCGGTGATATAAAACCCCAGCGCATCTTTCTCATAGGAAAGAGAGAGGGGTTTATCCCATTCCGGCATCTCCTTGACCTCGGCGGGAACAGCAGGAGGCTCAACCTGGCTGCCGCCAAAAAGGAAATTCTGTCTGGACACTTTGACCTTCTGAATTTCATGGGCGTATTCGATCATATAATCTATAAGATGAAAGAGCTGAGACCTCTTCCAACCCAGGGAATCGAAGGCGCCTGCTTTGATCAAGCTCTCGATCACCTTACGGTTGAAGACTTTAGAGTCAACCTCTTCGCAGATATCAAAGGGGGAGGTGAATTTTCCTTTCTTTTTCCTCGCTTCCAGTATTGTCTGGACCGCTCCTTCACCGACATTTTTTATGGCGGAAAGACCGAAACGGATGTCTCCCTTGACCACGGTGAAATTGAAATCGCTTTCGTTGATATCCGGGGGCAGGACTTTGATCCCCATTTCTGCGCATTCGTTTATGTACTTGACCACCTGAGGAGTGGCTCCCTTTTCCGCTTCTGAAGTCAGCAGGGCCGCGAGGAACCTCTCCGGATAATGCGCCTTCAGGTAGGCCGTCCGGTAGGCCAGATAGGCGTAGGCAGCGCTGTGGGACTTATTGAAGCCGTAGCCGGCAAAATAATTGATTTGATCGAAAATCTTGTTCGCTTTCGCCTGGCTGATGCCCTTTTTCTTCGCTCCCTGCACAAACCGCTGCTTTTGCGCTTTCATCATGCCCGTGACTTTCTTGCCCATGGCTTTCCGCAGGATGTCGGCTTCGGCCATGGAAAAGCCTGCCAGCTCTGTCGCGATCTGCATCACCTGTTCCTGGTAGACGATAAGGCCCTGGGTTTCCTTCAGGATGGGCTCCAGCTCCGGCAGCTCGTAACTTATCCGCTCAGGATGGTTCTTGCATTTGATGAATTCATCCGTCATCCCGCTCTTGAGAGGCCCGGGACGGTAGAGGGCATTCAAAGCAATCAGGTCACGGAAGCTTTCCGGCTTGAAATTCCTGAGCAGGTCCTTCATCCCCGGGCTTTCGAACTGGAAGACTCCGTCCGTGTTTCCGGACTGGAAGACCTCGAATGTTTTTTCATCATCCAGGGGGATGTTTTTCAGGTCGATCTTCTCTCCTTTCTCCTTTTCGACAAGCTCGACCGTGTCCTTGATCACGGTGAGGTTGCGCAGACCGAGAAGGTCCATCTTGAGCAGGCCGATGGCTTCGATGTCCTGCATCGGGAACTGCGTTGTCACCTCACCCTTAACGGACTTATAAAGGGGCATGAATTCCACCAGCGGTTTGGGAGTGATTACGATACCTGCGGCGTGGATCGAGGGATGGCGAACCTGCCCCTCCAGCTTCTGGGCGACGGAGAGAAGGTGGGCGATCTTGGCGTCCTTGTCCCTCATCTCCTTCAACTGGGGGATATTCTTCAGGGCCCCTTCGATCGACGCCTCAGGCCCGAAAGGAGGGATCATTTTGGCAATCTTGTCCACCTCGGGGAGAGGAACTTCAAGAGCCCTCCCGACATCCCGCACTGCCTGGCGGGCGGCCATGGTCCCAAAAGTGATGATCTGGCAGACGTTATCCTGTCCGTACTTCTCTCTCACGTAGGAAAGGATTTCATCCCTGCGTCTCCCGCAAAAATCGATGTCAATATCAGGGAGGCTGATTCGCTCAGGATTGAGGAATCTTTCGAACAGAAGACCGTACTCCAGCGGGTCGACATCCGTTATCCCCAGGCTGTAGGCGAGAAGGCTCCCTGCGACTGAACCCCTGCCCGGTCCAACCGGGATGTGGTTGTCCTTGGCCATCTTGATCAAATCCCAGACGATCAGGAAATAGCCCTCAAAACCCATCTCCTTAACTAGCTTGATCTCTCTTTCCAGCCTCTCCTCGTAATCCTCAAGAGTATGGGAAAGTTCATCTCCTTTCTTCCTCATGGCCAGGATCTTCATCTGATCCTGGAATCCATCCTTGGCCACCTTTTCCAGGTGTTCCTCCAGGGAAACTCCCTGGGGCGGCTC
>JAOUKO010000229.1 GCA_029882525.1 Candidatus Aminicenantota bacterium
ATACCGGGACTCCAAGATGAGAGGTGCCCCCCTTTCCAGGGGTGACTCCAGCGACAACCTTGGTCCCGTACTCCTGCATCCTCTGGCTATGGAAAGTGCCCTCTCCGCCCGTGATCCCCTGGACAACGACTCTCGTGTTTTCGTCAATGATGATACTCATATTCCGCTCCTTTCAGTCTTGTTATTTGGCGAGAGGGACAACTTTCTCTGCCGCTTCCTTCATGGATTCTGCGGGATAAAAGGAAAGCCCCGATTCTTTCAATATCTTTTTGCCTTCTTCGACGTTCGTTCCTTCAAGACGGACGACCATCGGGACTTTGAGTTTTAATTCCTTAGCCGCTTTCACTATGCCGCTTGCCACCAGGTCGCAGCGGACAATCCCTCCGAAGATGTTGACCAATGCGGCCTTGACGTCCTTATCCGAGACGAGAATCTTGAACGCATTTTTAACAGCTTCTTCTGATACACCTCCGCCCACATCGAGGAAGTTAGCCGGCATTCCGCCTGAGTGCATGATGATGTCCATGGTCGCCATCGCCAATCCGGCTCCGTTGACCATGCAGCCCACATTGCCGTCCAGCTTGATATAGTTCAGGTCGTGTTTGGAAGCTTCGACCTCTAATGGTTCTTCCTCATTCAGGTCTCTCATTTCTTTGATGTCAGGGTGGCGGGCAAGGGCATTGTCATCAAAATTCATCTTGGCGTCCAAGGCGAGGACGTTTCCCTGTTTGGTCACCAGCAGGGGATTGATCTCTGCCAGGGAGGCATCGGTGGCCTCGAAGGCTTTGTAAAGGCTCGAGATAAACTTGACCGCCTGCTTGAATGTTTCGCCTTCAAGCCCCAGCTTAAAAGCGAGGTTCCGGGCCTGGAAGGGGAGAAATCCAGTGGCCGGGTTGATGTACTCTTTGAAAATCAGCTCCGGTGTCTCCGCAGCGACTTTTTCAATCTCGACTCCACCTTCTGAAGAAGCCATGACGACCGGTGCTTCCTTGGCCCTGTCGATGACAATCCCGGTGTACAGCTCTTTGGCGATATCGAGTGCTTCTTCCACAAGGATTCTGCTGACCAGCTTTCCCTCTGGTCCAGTCTGGGGGGTGACCAGGTTCATCCCGATCATTTCCTTGGCGATTTTTTCTGCTTCCTCCGGGGAGCCGGCGAGCTTGATTCCACCTCCTTTGCCTCGTCCGCCTGCATGCACCTGCGCTTTGAGCACGACCTTAGTGCCGATCTTTTCCGCGATTTCCCTGGCTTTGGAAGGACTATCAGCTACTTCTCCCTGGGGGATCTGGACGCCGTGCGCTTTGAGGATGTGTTTGGCTTGATACTCATGAATTTTCATTATTCTAATCCTTTTCTGAAATTGTTGATCAACCTTTTTAAAGGATAACTTTTATTAGACTGAAGATGTTTTCTCCAGATCTCATAATCATTTAAGAGAGAGGTCAATGATAGGTCGTCGTTTTTGAACTCTACCTTGTGTTTATTCTTTTCGGTACTGCTTTTTTCCTTCTTCGTACAGGTCTCCACCATACATGTCGTTGATGACGATGCAGGGGAAGTCCTTGACCTTGACTCTCCGTATCGCTTCAGGGCCTAGCTCCGGGTAGGCGATGACCTCAGATTCTTCGATGCTCTTGGAGATGAGAGCCCCGGCTCCACCGACAGCGGCTAGATAGACAGCCTTGAATTTTTTCAGGGACTCTTTGACCTCTTCATTCCGCAAGCCTTTTCCGATGGTGCCTTTCAGACCGAGTGAATGAAGGGTCGGAGCATAGGAATCCATCCTGTAGCTTGTGGTCGGACCCGCAGACCCGATCGGCTTTCCCGGGCGGGCTGGGGTTGGTCCCACGTAATAGATAATCTGGCCCTTGATGTCAATAGGAAGGTCTTTCCCTTGTTCAACAAGCTCAATCAGCTTTTTATGGGCTGAATCTCTCCCTGTGTAAAGATGGCCGGTGATGAAGACTCTATCCCCAGCCCTGAGCTGGGCTATGGTTTCATCCGAGACCGGCGTTTCTATCCTGTGCTCTGCCATTTTCTTAGAACTTGAGCAGGTCGGTGACAGCGCGGACAGCAGCTTCGGAACTCTTGATCATTTCTTTTTCTTCATCGGTCAGGTCTATCTCTATGATCTCTTCCACACCATTGGCCCCTAATTTAATGGGAACTCCAAAATACAGGTCTTTGATTCCGTACTCTCCCTGGAGGTAGGCTGCACAGGGAAGGATCTTTTTCTTGTCCCTGATGATGGATTCGACCATTTCCGCAATAGCCAGCGAAGGAGCGTAATAGGCGCTTCCTGTCTTCAGGTATTTAACGATTTCACCGCCACCCTTTCTGGTTCTATCGATAATAGCATCAAGCCTGTCTTGGGGGATGAAATGCGACACAGGAATACCAGAGACTGTCGTGTACCTGGCAATGGGCACCATGGTGTCTCCGTGACCCCCGAGGACCAAAGCCTGAATGCACTCTACGGAAACATTGAGCTCCATGGCTATGAATGCTCTGAAACGAGTAGTGTCGAGGATTCCGGCCATCCCGAAGACTCTGTTTTTCGGGAATTTGCTGACTTTGAAAGCCGTGTAGGCCATGGCATCGAGAGGATTGGAAACGACGAGGAGCATGGCTTTGGGGGAATGTTTAACGACTTCTTCGGTGACCGGCTTGACGATCTTAAAGTTGGAGTCGACCAGCTCATCCCGGCTCATTCCGGGCGTTCTGGGCTTTCCGGCTGTGATGACAACGATTTCAGAGTTGGCTGTGTCCTTATAGGAGTTCGTCCCGATGATCGCGGAGTCGTAGTTACCGACCGGCCCGCCTTCACGAATATCCAGTCCTTTTCCGATGGGCATGTCTTCGATGACATCCAGAAGGACCACATCTCCCAATTCCCTCTCAGCGATCTTAAAGGCTGTGGCTTCTCCAACGTGACCAGCTCCGATGACTGTTATCTTTTTTCTCATTATTGAACCTCCTGTATTATTTGATTATTCAGAGAACGAAAATCATTTCGTTCCGATTTTTTCGCTCTCAGGGTGTGCTATTTCACCTCGTTTTGTTTTTGAATCGTAACTTTGGCTTGCTTTAAAAGAGAACCTGGTTCAATTAACATCTGAATATAATTCATATGATTTTTGCAGTCAAGAAGAAGTTATGGCCTGTCCTCTTTTTTTTCAAAAAAAAGATTAAGGTACCTTTCCCACGGTGCGCTGTCTCATTTTTCCAATTTTTTCTAATCACGGGAGGAGCGCCTTTTTATCGCAAAAAAAGCCGCCCAGGTAGTTATTTTTAGCTAGCCTGTTTGGTATAGCTCTCCCATTTCTTCTTCAGGTTGGGATCATGAAGGGTTTCCATGAGATAATCAGCAAATTCCGCTCCGGTCACACCCGTATCCCGACCGGTTATGACCAGCTTTTTTTCATACTGACCGCAAATATCGAGAGCCATCTCCAGGTTCTTTGCTCTTTCAGGATATCCGATATGGTTGATCAACATGGAAGCAGCCCGGATCATGCTGCAGGGGTCTGCATACTTGGCCCGCCCCTCTTTTACCATGCGCGGCGCTGAGCCGTGGATGGCTTCGAACATGGCATAGCGTTTTCCGATGTTGGCACTTCCGGCCGTGCCCACTCCTCCCTGGAACTCGGCCGCTTCATCGGTCAGGATGTCTCCGTAGAGGTTGGGGAGAACAACGACTTTGAACTGGGTTCTGCGTTTGGGATCGACGAGCTTGGCGGTCATGATATCGATGTACCAATCGTCGGCTTCGATCTCAGGGTATTCTTTGGCAATCTTATAGCCCATATCAAGGAATTTTCCATCAGATGTCTTAATGACATTCGCTTTGGTGACGATGGTCACGCGGTTGATGTTATTTTTCTTGGCATATTCGAAAGCCAGACGGATTATCCTCTCTGCTCCCTGGGTGCTGATGACTTTAAAATCCATGGCTAAATCATCGGTGACATTGATTCCCTTGCTCCCCATGATATAGGCACCCTCAGTGTTCTCTCGAAAGAACATCCAGTCAATCCCATCCTTGGGAACTTTGATAGGCCGGACATTAGCGAAGAGGTCCAGGTAGCGGCGCATAGCCACATTACAGCTTTCAATATTGGGCCACGGGTCTCCTTTCCGGGGTGTGGTGGTCGGTCCCTTCAGAGTGACATGGCATTTTTTAATCTCTTCCTGGACGTCGTCCGGGATAGATTTATTGTGCTCGGAGCGGTTTTCGATTGTCAGCCCTTCGATGTCGCGCATAACGACTTTCCCGCTTTTTACCTCTTCCTGGAGCATGAATTCCAAGACGCGTTTGGATTCTTTGGCGATGAAGGGGCCGATCCCGTCGCCGCCGATGATGCCGATGATAATGGGCTTCACCTGCGAATAATCGATCCAGTCTTGAGCTTTTTTTAACTCTTCTACGCGCTTGAGCTGCTCTTCGACAATCTGGCCAAAATATTCTTTGGCCTTCTCGATAGCTGCACTATCCATAATTATTCCTCCATTCTATAAATAGATTGATGAAAAAAAGAATAAAACAGTCTAGAAATATTATAATTTTTCACTATGAAAATCAACTTAATCTTAAAAAAAAGCATCCCTATTTCCGTGACAATTAATTATGGAGCTGTAATCTATCACAGCGCCGGCTCCCCTCCATCCTAGCCAAGACCCTCTCCCCCTCCACCATGGGCTTCGGATAGAGAGGAACCTTCGCCGCGCTTCTCAACTCATATTAACGCAATAATTCATTTTACACTCTCTATTGAGCGGACCAGGATACCGCCCTCGAGCCCTCGTAGCGGGGGGGGACCCGTCGGCTTA
>JAOUKO010000231.1 GCA_029882525.1 Candidatus Aminicenantota bacterium
GGGCTTTTTTAATTGCCGATAACAATTCGGGGCTGGAAACGAGGACTTTCAATCCCTGACAGATTTTATTGACACTTAAAAACCTCAGCCAATTGCCAATATCCAGGTTTCTTAAACTTTTAAAGTCTTCGGATGTGTTATCCTTGATTTTTTCCCCATAGGCATCGCTGTGAAAATCGAAGTTTATGATCGTCGTGTATCTGTTGATACGGACATTTTTTTTCTGTAATTCAATCACCCAGTGATACATGCTTTCGTGGGAATGAAAAAAAGAAAAAGGAATTTTTCTTCCCTTGAAAGACAGATAGGTGCTTGCTTCAACAATCTGGCATGCCGATTCCTCAGTATGGCTTTTGCGAATAGAATTTTTATTTGAGAGGGCACAAGTGATAAATATAAAAAGAACCGACCAGATTATAGATAATCTTAGATAGGTTATCCGCCTGTCATAAAGCAGCATATTCTCTTTAGATGACTTCTTCAAAATACTAAGAAATTTCTATATGTATCCAACCTTTATTGGCTGGGAAGCCTGGACTTGAACCAAGAACGGATGACCCAGAGTCATCTGTGTTACCATTATACCACTTCTCTTTCCCTAGAGCGCCTCTCCTTTTCGGAGAAAGAAGGCAAGGTTCTCTACCAGTACGGGAAAGACACCGAAAAGGTGGAGCGGATGGAATACCTGTGAGGAGAGGTCCGGCTAATTTCCGGCGTTTTTTGAGCATCTCTGCGGCTTTTGCTGCTTTTTTGACCGACATGAGCAAGTTGCGATTGTCCTTGACATCTTTTTTGTCATTATTTATATTTCTCTACGATGGTTGAATGGGAAAACGAGGATAAAGAGCTCGCCCAGCCAGCGTAGCGAAAAGGAATTTCTTATTAAATAACTAAGAAGGGAGTGATGGCACTTGAGTGTATTGAAAGCGAATAACTAGAATGAAGCAGTTGCATATCAACGCTTTCTTGCGTGTTAAATGGCGGGTATCAAGCTTAAGAGGAGGTAAAAATTATGAAAAGGATAAGTTTGATAATAATATCTGTCTTGGTGGGAGTCATTTCTCTTTTGGCTTATCTGGCATTAAGCTATGCAGGAAGCTATAACGTTAGCTTCATGGGGGAGACACTAACCATGAGTCCTGCAGAAGCTAAGGATGGCCAGAGCGTTACCTTTACTTTTCGTGTAAAGAATGATGGCGCTAGGATCTCAAATGTGCAGATTCGAGTCGTTGAGCCCTGCAATTCAAGGGGAGAGGGGACTGTTCTCAGGGATCTTACACGTCAGGTTATTAATCCAGGAATCAATACCTATAGAGTCACAGGGACTTTTCGCGCCCCCGCTGGAGATAAGACAGGCGTTTCAATCAGTTTATTAGATAGAAGTGGTCCTGCTTTGCCAGCCCCCGTTATAACCGGCTCCGGCTATAGGCAACTCGAGCCCGCATCTTATAAATTAGGAAGATATGTGCCTCTAATTTAAAAAAGAAGAAACGAACAAGAGCACATAAAGAGAGTGGATAATAGATGTAAACAGGGACAGCAACTGTTATTTTATCCAGCATCAATCCAAAAGAATAAGATTTGGTTTTCGGCTGTGGTGGCCGGGTGAGCCTTTTTCATAAACTTTGCGGATCATCTCAGCCCAGCCTGTGGGGGGAATTCTCTGGCATTCCTCCTCGATGACGAGGAGCTTATGCTCTCTCTCCTCCGACTTTCGCACTTTGACGCTTGTACTTGAAGAAGATGCGGAGCATCTTGGGGATGACAAAGACCACCTGGCGGTGGGGAACATCCAGGAGGAGAGTCTCCCGCATCCACTCGCCCCATTCCTCAAGCCGCTTGGCATGACAGGAGGGACAGAACCCGCGGGTGCGGCAGGAAAAGTGCAACAGGAATTCCGAACCGCAGTCAGGACACATTATTTAATGCGTTTACATTAGTATTAACGCAATAATTCGTGTTGCATCCTCAAAACATATTTATTGAGCTGTTTCTTCGAATCATCCATTCATATTTTCTCTTTTGGCCGGAGGATGTATCTTTTGATATACAACAACTCAGGAGGCTTTTGTGAAATGTTATAGAAGACAAGATATACTTTTTTCAGTTCCGAAGATGCGTTATAGATTGAAGTTTCAAACTCGATTTCCGCGTTGGGCTTCACATTCTCAATCAGCTTCTGGTCCACAACCTCGTTGTTTAAATAGATCCTCATCAGCACATGAGGTATCTCTCTATCTACTCCAATCCTGATCGATCCTTTCAAAATAAAATATTTTTCAGTCGGAGCCTCGATATAATCCCTGCTCACAGTTATCTCTGTTTTATCCAGTCCGGTGACTCTGGTGAGGGAGAGGTCAACTCTTGCGACTTCTGGCCTTTCCAAAGCGACGAAATATCTGATTGCCGGTATCGGGTTTTCTGTGGGAGGCTCGGTCACTCTTAAGCTCACTTCATGAATTCCAGGAGTGATCGTGGGCAGACTCATGATATCACTTGTATCGATTGTGATCTGTCTTGCAAAAGGCAAAGCCCGAGTTACGATTCCCAATGGAGCTCCATCCAGTATCCACTGTGCTCGGAAGATTCCTGTTCCCTCATATTTAATATCCGCGTAGACATTCAGCGGGCCAAAATCCTTAGGAATGATTTTATAAGATTTCCCATCATCAAACCTTAACTGGATAAAATAAACCTGAAAAGTCGCACGGGGCCCTGTTGCCTCAGTTGAAACCCTAACGGTTGCGGTAAAAGTGGCGTCCGATATAAGATCCACAGCAGTGACTGTATACGTTCCCGGACTCGCATAAGTATGAGTTTCTGTGGTCCCACCCGTGATGAATGTTTGATCGCCAAAATCCCAATCCACAATTGGGGATACAAAATTTTCTGCTCTAAAGGTAACCAGAGTATTGACAATCGGATAGAGAGGGCTTAACGATATTCGTCTTCTCTCCACCACAGTCACGCTGACCCTGTCTATTACGTCCTGGCTCCTGAGCGTGGTGTATCTCGCCGAAACAGCATAGGTTCCCTTTCTTCGATACTCCTTGAAGACCGTTGGATTATCCCATAGAGGCAATGCTCCGTCCCCGAAATTCCACAGCACGCGTCCCTGAGAAATCCCATCAGGATGCGTCACTGTAAATGTCACCTCCTGATCGACATTGGGCGGAGATGGAGAATAGGTGATAACCGCCATAAGACTTTGAGTATATGTAAGAAGGAACGCTGCCAGTATAAGTATTTTCAAAGTTCTTCTCATCTTTCCTCCTTTTCTCAATAAGAAAAATCGCACTGCAGCAAGACTCTGTAGTCAGATTCGAATAATCCAGAAATCTTTGAGTTTCTGTAATTTCCCCTTAGACAGAATGATAAGCTTCCTATTTTTATTAACTGGGCTAGATGCAGGTTGAGTCCTCCTCCGAGTTCGAATATATTCGTTTTATCGAGAACAAAGGATTCCACCCTGTTGAATGAACTCGAAATGAACATGGAGAATACTTGAGGAACGATATTGACTTCTCCTGTCAAAAACGCATTATACGTTTCTGAATCGCCAAGGACGAACTTTCTGTTCGCGATCGAATAGCCGACTACCGGGCTGATAGTGAGAGTTTCCTTGTACCGGAATGAACCAGTCAAATTCAAAGTAACAGTAGAGAGTGCAATGTCCGGGTCATTCTGACTTGAAACAGCCGAGTTGATTAAAGAAATGGCAATACTCCCGCCTTGATTCAGCATGAAATTGACTGTGCTTCTGAATTCACTGGTCGAACTATCCTCCAACGAAGTTTCCATATCATCCAGAAAGGATTTTTGTTTGCTGGAGTTATATCCCAAATCTAACATGACCTTATTTGAGAGTCCGACTGATAGATTTATGTTTCCATTTTTGCTTCTTGTGGTATAGCCTAAAGGGTCGTTCTCCACATTGTCACGCTCTGTGAAGTAAGACGCTGTCAAGTTCATTTTTTTATAGACAATTCCCACGCTGCTCTCATAACTTTTCCTGTCATTGGAGAAGGCCTGAAATCCGACCGTGTTGTAATCCCTTCCCACCTGAGCGTATCTTGTGCCAAGATTTAAGGCCCCTAGAGAAAAATTTCCACCTATGTTAAAAGCTGTATCCGAGACTGCTTCCTGGTCATCAGCGAGGTCTTCGTCGTAACTGCTTCGGCCGATTTCGGCCTTGACATTCAATTTATTCTGGAAGAGGATTGCCTCCTGCGTCAGAGCTACGACGTTTCCTTTTCTGCTTTCGAAAAAAGGCGAAAATTCCGTGTTTATTGCTTGACTCGGGTCATCCTTCCCGAAAATATAGATTGCTTTAACCGCAAGTTTATCATTCAGAAATTTATAACCGAATGCTCCGCCGAGTATACTTATGCTGGCTTTCGGAATGCCGAATCCCTCGAACCCTTTGAGCTGCTGAGAGCTGACATCAAAAAAATGAATATATGCTTTTTGATTATCATATATATACTCCATCCCTCGTCTACCCAACCCAGAAACTGTGTACTCGGACTCACTCAAACTGATGTCTCCGGCCCTGAAAGCATGATTATTCCTGGAGATCGATACCATCATATTGGACAGGTCAAGATTTTTTTCTCCTTCAAAAGCGGTGTTGGTGTAATTGAAGTTGGAATCGAGGTCCACATTTAAATTCCCCTGAACCGAATGAAAAACTCGGATATCCCCGTTCGCCGTGATGTTTTTCTCTCCTTCAATAGCTTCTTTCTCGGCCAGTTTGGCTTGAATGCTTCCATCCACACCTAGGGGCAACTTGAATTTTTTTTCTTCGTCTTCTGGAGATGGCAGGTC
>JAOUKO010000230.1 GCA_029882525.1 Candidatus Aminicenantota bacterium
GGACCCAGGGGCTGCCCACGGTCCCGGTGCGGGACCTGGCCGTGCATCCGCGCGAGAATGACCTGATCATCGCTACCCACGGCCGGTCGATTTACATTATCGACGATATTTCGCCTCTGCGTGAAATCTCAGATGAACTGCTCCAGAAGAAACTTCATCTCTTCAAGGTTCAGGATGCTGTTCAGTACCAGCAAGGCCGGTTGAGTTCCTACATGAGTCCCGGAGATACTGCTTATGCGGGCGAGAACAAGAGAACGGGCGCCTGTTTTACCTACTATCTCATCCCCAGTGAGCGCAAAGCCGAAGAGCCGGAATCCGAGGAAAGAGATGAGATGAGACAGCAGATGATGGCCAGGATGAGACAGATGGGCGGCATGGCACAGTTCCGTGGCATGGGGATGATGGGCGGCTCCTCACGCGTTTCCATCACAGTCGAGGACAGCCAGGGCCAGGTTGTGGCCAGGTTGAACGGGACCGAGAACAAGGGGATCAATCGGGTCTACTGGAGCTTCAGGGAGCAGGATCCCCGGGCCTCCCAACCAGGACAAGCAAGAGGTTTTGGGTTCATGAGGGGCGGCATGACGGTCCTGCCCGGTGAGTACACTGTTAAAATTAAATATGATGACCAGGAGGTCAGCCAGGCTTTCTCTGTGAAAAGCGATCCTCGTCTTGAGGTGGACCTGGATGTCCTCAAGGCCAATTATGAGATGGGCAAAAAGGCACAGAATCTGTCGAATACCATAACTTCTGCAGGACAGCAGATTGAAGAGACGAAGAAAGCCGTTCAGACGGTGGTCGAGGTAGCCCGGACGGTCCGCTCTCCGAAGACAAGAGATTTGATGAGCGCGGCCCGGGAGCTTGAAGGCAAGCTGAATGAGCTGTCTGAAACCTTGAACCCGACACCCCCCAAACAGGGAATCGCTGACCGCTCAGCCGGCCTGAATAGCCGGGTGATGCAGGCTGTGATGGGGATGATGAGGGCCGGGAATGAGCCCATTAGCCAGGCTGCCAAGGTGATGTATGAAAAAGCCAAAACCCAGACGGGAGCTTTTCTTGAGAAATTTAACAGCGTTTTTCAGACCGATGTCGAGAACTTCAAGAAGCTGCTCAAGGAGTCAGATTTCTCGCTGTTCAAGCCTTTCAAGCCGTTAAAGCTGGAAGACAAATAGAAAAAGCAAGACAGGCGACAGTCCCCTTCTGTTAAGGAGAGAGAATGAAAACTTTTCTTTATCCGCTCTGCCCTTAGCCGAGAGCCGAGAGAACTTTTATCACTGCGCCGGCGGCTACGACCAGAATGGCCACAACGAGGATGATGTTCCACACGGTTCCCTTGATTCCCCGGTTGACCTCTTGGCCGAGGTAGCTTTTTTTATTCTGGAGGATAAAAAAACAAATGTAGGCCGCAGGCATCATGAGCAGATTGAACGATGAAGTCATGACCGGCAGCCAGAGGGGCATTTTGTAGAAAGCGCCGAGAATGCCGATGTTGGCCAGCATGGTGCTGGCTCGGTACGCCCAGCCGCGAGGCTCGAAACTAAACATCTCGCTGAGCACAAAACCGCAGATGAGCATTTCGATGACAAGTGTGGTGAAGCACATGCTCAGGATGCCGAAGGAGAAGATCAGACGCCCGAAGGTGAGGCCAACCAGGGGCTCCAGAGCATGGGCGGCGTCCACTGCATCCTGGACTTTGATCCCCCGGGCATACAGGGTGTTGGCACAGGCAATGGTGACGAAACTCGTGGAGAGAACAAAGGGGAGAAACATCGAAGTCCCCAAATCGAAATTTTTCAGCCTGCGGTGCTCTTTTCCCCAGCCGCGGGCCAGCATGGTGTAGGGGTAGAGAAAGGTCATGTTGACTCCGACGGCTGCGCCCAGCTGCCCCAGGACTATGGTTATGCCTTCGCGGCTCCTCGGAATGTGAAAAGAGAAATAGCCCTTCAGCGTCTCAATCCAGTCCACTCCGGTCTTGATGACCACGAGCAGGAAGGAGAGGACCATGAGCAAAAGCAGGTATTTGAGGATGCGTTCGAAAACACGGACGGCCTTGCGGCTGCCGCGGCCGTAGCCCCAGCAGACAGTGGTCCCGAACACCAGCAGCACCAGTGCTATCAATCCTTTGGGCATGTTGATGCCGAAAACGTCGAAGATGTCCTTGAAGACCGCGGTCCCGAGGGAGTACTGGGGGAACTGCCAGACTATTGAGGCCAGCAGGACATTGAATCCCCAGAGAAGAGCCAGGCTGGGATGCAGTTTTTTCCAGAACACGTCATAGGGCCGGGCGCGGGTGACGAGAAGCTGGTGGCCTATGGCAGCGAACATCATCACTCCCAGGAACATGGCCACCGGCTGTACCCAGAGCAGCTTGTAGCCGTAGACTGCGCCGGCAAAAATGGCTGAACCGGCTGATCCGGCGCCGAGAGTCAGGGCGCTCTGCACCCAGCCAGGGCCGGAGAGCCCCCAGTAGCTTTTCCACCGCTGCCAGAAGTGGGGCCGGGCGTTTATTTCTCTTAAGACCCGTCTTTCTCTTTCCAGGGCTTCAGGGTCCCTGGCTTCGACCATGGGCAGGCCGCGGCGGAGGTCATCACTGTGACTTATTGTGCTCATGGATTTGGAGATTTTTTCTTTCCCCAGAGCGCGATGTCGTCAAAGTGACCCGTGTCATCGAAGGAGCCGACTCCGACATGCCCGTGCGTCAGTGTTTTATCGCGGGCGGTCAGGATCGGCGTATCCATGTTATCAAGAAAGCCCTTAATATCTCCGGTTGCGGCGTCATAGGTCACCTTGAACCTGTGCCAGTCCATGTCCGTAAGGCGGAACACGGAGTCTCCAGGCGGCTCAGAGTTGATCTTGACCCGGTCGGCTCCGTTGACGAGACCGATGATATTGTGAGCGCTGTCGCTCGAAGCCGAGAAGTGGACGTAATAGAAATGGCTCGGGTCTTGAAAGTGAAAGAATAGGCACATGTCCCGGTGTGGATTGGAGGCCTCTGTCATGCATTTCAGGCGGCCTGTGAATACGAATGACGTGATGTCGTGTTCGAACAGGATTGACCAGGACGTTGGAGCCCGGATTTCGCCCTGTTTTCCGGGCGAGATAAGCTCATAGACCTTGGAACCGTCTTTTTCAACAACCTGCCAGTTCTCAGGGACGTTGGGCTGCCATCCTTCCGTTTTTTCGCCTTCAAAGTCATAACTTGCCAGAAGAGGGAGCTCGTTCCTTCCATTTTTCACGCAGTTCGCAAAAAAGAAAAAGATGGCCAGAACAAGAAAGATCCTGATCGTTTGTTGTGATGGTTTCATCCTTTCCGTCCCCCTTTTTCCGGTATGGTGGAGATTGTTGGCGCGTTGGGTGAGCACACGCTCTTTATAATTCCTGTTCCAGTGAATTGACGAGCCGCATTTTCTTTTAAGAACTTTGTATTTGCCATCACAAGCACTCTTCATCAAACCCGGACACCGTCCGTATACTCAGGATTCATCCAGGGGAGGTTCTGGCCTGCGAAGACGGGCTCCAGGTCAACGCTGATCTTCTTCATCTCTTCAGGGGTCATCTTCTTGAAGTTCCTCACCAACTGGATGTTTTTCTTCAGGACATCGAGGCTGTCTGTGCCGATGACTGCGGCGTCAACGTGTTTGAGGCTCAGGGCATAGCGGATCAGGTCATCCGCAGCCAGGCCTTCCACCGTTTCTCTGGGACGGATGGCCTTCATCGCCAGAATCCCCATTTTCTTCTCGGCTGCCGTAGGTATGGCCTGTTTCTCGAAATCCCCTTGGCGTTCCTGATAGTGGTTGAGAGCGATGAGCATGGTGTCGAAATCATAGCGGTTGAGCATCTCCGTCATTGCCTCTGCCGACAGGTGCCCTGAGAATCCGATGAAACGGGTCACTTTTTCGTCCTTGAGCTTCCGGAGGGCTTTGAGCACGCCGTCCTCTGCACAGATCTTTTCCACGTCCTCCAGAGAGCGGATAAGATGGATCTGCAGGAGGTCGAGCCGGTCGGTCTGGAGGCGTTTCAAACTCTCCTCAAAATGGCGCATGGCGCTGTCGTAGGTCCTCTCTCCGACTTTGGTGGACAGAAAAACCTCTTCCCGACGGTCTTTCAGGACAAGTCCCAGACGCTCTTCACTGACCACATTGTTGTAGACATAGTCATGGGCTGTATCCCAGTAGTAAAAGCCGTGGTCCAGGGCATAATTGAGGATCTCCACGCTTTTTTCCGGTTCTTGAACCGTACAGAATCGGCTTCCGCAGCCAACGACGATAAGGGGCACGCGTACTCCTGTTTTCCCCAGGACACGAGTGGGCAGTCCTTTGGAATCATAGACTTTGCCTTTTTTCCCAACAAACAGGTTCTTGCAGGATAGTCCGGCGACAGCGGCAGATCCTGTCAAGCATTGTTTTATGAAATCGCGTCGTCCAAACCGATTTTTTTTCATGATTAGACTCCTTTTTTGATGTCATTATTCAAGATGAAAGAGAACCTTCTCCATTTATTCCATCTCGGAGAGGATAAAATATCTGATGCTATGACCCTGATCACACTGCTGTGTATTTTATGATAAATGGGGTCGCATCTCAACATTTGACATTTACTAAAAAATTGGGGACAGTTCCCAATTATTTACTGTTTTTGCCTTTGACTTCAATTCTTTCCTGATATATTAACTAAAGGTCTTAACGGTTGTAAATTGGGGACAGCCCCCAATTATTGCAATTATTGGAGAAAGGGCGGTGGCCTGTTGTTAACCCTGATTTACTTCATGTAAAGAACCTGGCTAAATTCATGACATACAGAAAGAAAATGATTCTTGCGTTTCTAAGGGAG
>JAOUKO010000232.1 GCA_029882525.1 Candidatus Aminicenantota bacterium
GAAATTGACAAAAGGCACTGTTTTTTTCTGACGCGAATCCTGCCGGCGACGCAGGGCTCGAACATCTCCCCAAAGATCGACAGACGGCCCCACAGGCCTGGAGTGGATCTTCAGCGATTGTCTTGGACTTGGAATGATTATTGCATTCCAACTTCTCGATTCAGGTTAAGCAAAGGAGAATACGCAATGAAGGCCAGAGCTATAGTCATTCTTCTTACAGCCGTCTTGCTCGCCACTGCGGCCGCACCGGCTCCGAAGACGCTGGCGGATCGCTACCGGACAGGTCAAATCCTCCTCCGTGCTGACGAAGACTGGATGCCCAACCTGCCGGCTGACCTCTTTTTCGAGAGCGGCAATATCGCTGTCGCTCCAGACGGGTCCGTCTTTGTCTCGAATGGGAAGCGTCACACGATCTTCAAATTCGACGCCAGCGGAAAATTCATCAAGGTGATCGGGCGTCATGGCCAGGGTCCTGGAGACCTGACGAATCCGGGACATCTCTCCATCCTGGACGGGAAATATCTGGTCGTTGGCGAATTTGCCACGAACCAGCGCATCAGTATCTTTGACCTGGATGGGGAGTTCGTCAAGATTGTTACTACCGGACGTTATACCAGCGTCCCATCGCCTTGAAAAACGGGAAGATCGCTTACGTCTACATCGGAGGCAGGATGGAACCAACGGAAATGATTAACATCGAGGAAGTCATGATTATCGATTGGATGAGCGGCGTGCAGAAATCGATCGTCAAGCACGAAATCAGGAATCCCGTGAAACAACTGAGCCCGGGAAGACTCGGCATGGCCGAGCCGGGAGCCGTGGTTCTGACCCGGACCCTCGACGGCGGGCTGGTTGTCGGGATGACGAGAGATGCCAGGCTGGACGTCTTTTCGGCCGAAGGCCTCAAGCTCAGGACGCTGGACACTGGCTGGAAAGCGATTCCCGTCACTTCGAAGTATCGGGCGGAGTACAAGGCGTTCCTGAATCGAAGGGCAATAGCAGAAGGAAGAAAGCCGTCAACGGCCGATCCCCTGCTTCCCGATGTTCTCGATATCCTGCAGAATGTCTGGACTGATACGGAAGGGAATATCCTGGTCTGTAAAAAGACCGAGAGTCTGGAGAATTGTCCCCTCGTCATCCGGGCTTATTCCCCGGAAGGAGATTTTCTGTGCGATTTCGAGATCGACCCGGGCCCGTTCGTCCTTAACGCGAACTGGCGGTTCAAAAGGGTCTGCCTGACCGGGCACGGCGTCTACGGCCTGCTCGAGTTCAAGGACGACCCGGACGGATATCTCCATCTCGTCCGGACGGTTTTTCAGCCTCAGTAGAAAACCTTGTTCTCTCTGTACCTGTGAAAAGCAGCTCTCAAAATCGATCTGCTGTTTCTCAAGTGCTAAGAGGGGCCATTCCCAAGTCTCAGATTTTTCATTAGGATTTTGCCACTGCCAAGACTTTTCCTGCCGTGTTTTCCTTGGTGTCTTTATAATACAGAACATCAATATCAGGTTAAGATGAAATCCTCTGAAAAGATAATAGAGGGTTTTTTTGTTCGGATACGGACAAATACTGTTCGAGAATGGACATATAGAGTTGAATAGGCGTTGGAATACCTCATGAGATTACGTTGGCATATTTTTTGCACCGCAAATATGGAATTAGGGATAAGTGTATGTATCTGTGGAGGTGAAGTTGGAAAACAAAATCAAAAAATCTAGGATAACGTGGATATTGATTCTAGCAGGATTTCTGATCGCTTTTGGAGGCCGGGCGTTTGCTGAAGAAATTCACGAACTCGCTCAGAAGGGAGATTTGGAAGGCGTCAAAACCCTGATCAAACAGAATCCCGAGCTTGTCAACGCCAGGGATGAAAACGGCCGCACGCCGCTTCACTGGGCCTGCCGTGGCGTCCATCTCGAGGTCGTGAGGTTTCTCGTGGACAATGGCGCGGATGTCAATTTTGAGGACAGCAACAAAGTCGTCCCTCTTCACAGCCTGGCGGTTCGCAATAATACTGAGGCCATAGAGCTTCTGCTCGCCAAAGGAGCTGCCGTCGATGCCAAGGACTACGGGGCGAATACCGCACTCCATCAAGCAGCTATGAACAATGCCGCTGATGCAGCAGCTCTCCTGATAGAAAAAGGCGCGGATATCGAAAGCCGAGACAATTACACACGCACTCCGCTTCTTCTGTGTGCCAGGGAAAGAGGGGGGCCGGAAACCATACGGGTCCTTCTCCAAGCCGGCGCTAACGTCAACGCCAGGGACAAATTCCAGGATTCATCGCTCGATCTGGCTGCCTGGCGGGGCAAAAAAGAGGTTGTCGATCTTCTTCTGGATGCGGGAGCATGCATTCCTTCAGGGGGACGTGAAGCCCGGTATCTCTTTTCCGAAGCTGCATCTCACGGCCTGAGCCGGCTTTTCGATGCTGTTGCCAAGGCAGGCGGCGATCCCACATTTAAGCTTTCCAACGGCGGTACGCTGCTGCATTCGGCCGCGTCCGGCGATTCAATCCAAATATTGGAGATCCTGATCGCCAAGGGCCTGGATATCAACCTGAAAGACAACTACGGATGGACACCCCTTCATTATGCGGCAAGAGACGGCCGGGTTGAAAACGTCAAGCGGTTGATCACCGAGGGAGCGGACATCAACGCACGTAGCATCATGGGGCAAACCCCTCTGAACGCCGCCGATGAGATGAAGCAGGACAAAGTTCGCGCTCTCCTGATAGAAAAAGGTGCGGAAGACAAGCCCATCCAGTTTCCTGTCCTCGAAGGAGACTATATGGGCCAGAAGCCTCCCGGTGGCACGCCGGAGCTTTTCGCCGTCGGGATCGTGTCCTCCATCTGGGGGCTTCACAGTACCGCAGCCTTCTCTCCGGACGGGAATACAGTCATGTGGGCACCCATGATCATGATTCCCGGCCAGCTCTATTCCACGGGAGGGATTTTAATGTCAGAGCGGAAAAAAGGACGCTGGACAGCCCCCTGCTTCACTCCCTTCACCGGAGATGAAGAAGGAGATGTTCCGTTTTTTGCGCCTGATGGAGAGCGCGTTTATTTCATGTCTGCTATACCGCTTCCTGGCGATCCACAGTCTCGCAAGGAGAGGATCTGGTATGTAGACAGAACTCCAGAGGGGTGGTCTGAGCCCAAGGCCGTCGATCCTACCGTTAACGACTATCCCCATCACTGGCAGATTTCTGTGGACGCTGACCATACCATCTACTTCAGCTCCAGTATCCCTGAGGGATACGGCGAAGGGGACATCTATTGCTCTAAGCTTGTGGACGGCAAATGGCAGAAACCCCAAAACCTCGGCCCTCCTATCAATACCGATAAGGGCGAGGGGATGCCTTTCATCGCGCCGGACAGCAGCTACCTGCTTTTCTCCCGGAACTATGACCTCTACATCAGCTACCGCAAAGAGGACGGCGGGTGGACCGAACCCGATAACCTGGGAAAACCCATCAACTCACCCGGCATCGACATCTGTCCGATCGTCACTCCGGACGGAAAATATATGTTTTTTCGCAGCCAGCGGGGCGGTGAGAGCCATATCTGGTGGGTGGACGCCGGATTCATAAAAAAACTGAAAAAATAAGGCTGTTTCATAAGCACTCACATAATCAATTAATGGCCCTTTTCAGATAAAAGAAGGGACTAGATGGCTATTTTTAATACATTTTAAGTATTATTTAATACTAAAGAGATATTTCACGGTTGGTATGTTTTCTTTCATAATAATAGAAATGGTTAATAGTGATTAATGGCCCTTTTCAGATAACAGAAGGGACTTGAGGATAGATTTGGATGCACTGAAAATAAGCAGGCTTTTTTCTATGGAGGTGAAATTGACAAACACAATAAGCAAACCCAGTAAAAAACACATCCGACTTATGATTGTGCTTTGTTTGGCTGTGTTGATGGCTGTGTTTGCAGCATTAGGAGTTTTGGCCCAGGAGGAGGCGGCGAAGGAAAAAGAGTCAGCCGCAGCCGTGATTGAGCAGGTGCTGAATGAAAAGGGTATCGACGCAGCAAAGGCGAAATTTTTTCTGCTGAAAACCAAAAAGGAAGACTATTCATTCATCGAAGCCGAATTCACAGCTCTCGGGAATAAGCTTCTTCAAGCAGGGCGGCCGCAAGACACGGTGGCAGTGCTGGAAATGGAAGTCAAACTCTACCCGGATTCGATAAATGTGTACTGGCTCCTGGCAAACGCACACTACGTGGCCGGGAACAGCGAACAAAGCATCAAAGTCATCTCTAAAATGAAATCGATTCGAGAAGAAGCCACCTTGGCAGAATTCGTGAAAGAGAACGAAGGCAAGCTGGCGACAACAGCCGAAGAGGTCATCGAAAGGCATATCGAAGCAATTGGCGGCAGAGAAGCCTGGAAAGCGGTCAAAACCATGCTCATGGTATTCAGCGTTCAAAGTACAAGAGGCGAGCAACCAAGATTGGTCCGCATGTACAAGCGCCCGTTTTTTTACCGCCAAGGTTTTGAGGGCAGCGACCAATTCACTGCAACCGACGGAGAATCGGTCTGGGAAGTCAGTGATAAAGGTTGGAGGAAAATGGAAGGAGACTCGAATCCATATGCTTGGATGGCTAGCATAGACAACTGGTTTATTGATTATTCCAAAAAGGGAGTTTCTTATATGTTTATCGGATTGGAATATCTCGAGGGCTCTCCTGTATATCACCTTCGGAGGACATTCTGGGATGGATCTCAACAGGACCTCTTCATCTCTGCTCTTACCAACCTTCTGACCGAGGTTAAGTCGGATTATGTTCAAATGATG
>JAOUKO010000233.1 GCA_029882525.1 Candidatus Aminicenantota bacterium
TCTCCCTTGCCGGGGACGTTCCTGATTCGCCTCTGGAGATGGCGCGGGACCTGTTCAACGGAGGCTGCATGCACGGCGATATCGCCCTCTGTGAGGCCCAGAATTCCGTCCAGGCCTTTTTCCATCTGGTGAGCCTCGGCGTTCCCTTTCCCCACGACCGGTTCGGAGCTTATGTCGGGTACAAAACCGATCATGACCCGCGGGGCAGGGCGACCTCAGCCGGGCCTCTCACCTCCCGTTTGATGTTCGAGTGCCTGGCCAGAGGTGTCAAGAACAAAGGGATCAAGGTCTTCAACCGGCTTGAGGTCATCGCCCTCCTGACAGAAACGAAAAAGGACGAAAAGCATGTCATCGGCGCTCTGGCCGTCGATAGGGATAGCCTGGACCGGGAACACTATGGGTTTGTTGTTTTTAGTGTCGTGAACGTGGTCCTGGGCACCGGGGGACCAGCCGGAATATACAAAACCTCTGTTTACCCGGAAAGCCAGCTGGGGTCGAGCGGCCTGGCTTTCGAAGCCGGCGCCATCGGCCACAACCTCACCGAATCGCAGTACGGCCTGGCCTCGATCAAGTTCAGATGGAACCTCTCCGGCACCTACCAGCAGGTAATTCCCCGCTATGTGTCCACTGATGAGAAGGGTAAGGATGAGCAGGAATTCCTGAATCGTTACTTCCCGGACATGGGAAAGCTGGCCACGGCGATATTCCTTAAGGGTTACCAGTGGCCGTTTGACCCTAGAAAGGTCCGTGATCAAGGCTCGTCACTGATTGATATCCTGGTCTACCAGGAAACCGTGATCAAGGGGAGAAGAGTCTTCCTTGACTTCAAGCGGAATCCTTCGGGCGGGGGCCTCCTTGAGGATTTTTCCTTTGACCTGCTGGATAAAGAAGCCTCCTCCTATCTGGAGAGATCAGGCGCTTCGTTGGGAACTCCGATCGAGCGGCTCCAGAAGATGAACCAGCCAGCTGTCGACCTTTATCAAAGCCAGGGGATCGATCTAACCAGAGAGAACCTGGAGATTGCTGTCTGCGCCCAGCATAACAACGGCGGCCTCAAAGGAAATATCTGGTGGGAATCGAACATCAAACACCTCTTCCCGGTGGGGGAGGTCAACGGCAGCCATGGAGTCTACAGGCCGGGCGGCTCCGCCTTGAATTCAGGGCAGGTCGGAAGCATGCGGGCAGCGCTTTACATTTCAAGAAAGTATGCAGAAGCTCCTGCTGACGAGAAACGCTTTAAGGATTGCGTTGAAGAACAGGTCAAAAGGAAATTGGAACAGGCCAGGCAGATGATCAGTTCTCAGGCTGGCGCGGAATCTGTGATGCTCAAAGCAAGGGAGGAGATTCAGGAGAGGATGTCGGCCAGCGGTGCTCATATCCGGGACCCGCAAAAAGTCAAAAGAGCTATTCAAGATGCCTGGGCCCAGTATTCCAGCCTGAAGAGGAAGATGAAGGTCTCATCTGCCGAACGGCTTCCTGACGCCTTCAGGAATCTAGACCTCTGTTTGACGCATGCCCTGTATCTTGAAGCCATCGGAGAGTATCTCGAGAAAGGCGGAAGAAGCAGGGGTTCCTACCTGGTGTTGGACCCAAAAGGGGAGAAGCCCTGTCCGCAATTGGGTGATGAGTGGACGTTCAGCCTGAACGAGAATGATGCCTTTGTGGATCAAAAAATACTGGAGATTTATCTGGATGAAGGAGCAAAGGCGAAAAAACAGTGGGTGGACATCCGGTCCATTCCTCAGGAAGATACTTGGTTTGAAAATGTCTGGAATGAATACCTGAAGGGAAAAATCATCGGATAAAGGAAGGTTTTGCCCTTTATTCCAGGCTATGAACACGAAGAGCGTTATCCCTCATGATTTTTCCGGCCACCAGACTTTTTCCGGCTTCCTTGAAAAATGCTGAAGATTAGTGCTAAATTAATCGAGTCACAATTGTGATTTCCGTGGCCGTTGAGAATCAGAAGCTGCTGTCGGCTGACCACTGAAACGCATTTGGGAGTTCAAGATGTCAAAAAACCTGCTGCGCAAGCTTCCCTCAGTTGATGCTTTGATAAAGACCGATGAAGCCAGAAAACTGATCGAGGCCTACAGCCGGGAGGCTGTAGTGGGCGCTGCCCGAAGCGTTTTAAAGGAACTCCGCTCAAAGATCTCAGCGGATAAAGTCAAAGCAGGCTCTGAAGAGACGATATCTCCGGAAAACATAACAAGAGCGATAGAAAATCGACTGGGGGACAAATTTTCTCCTTCTCTGAAACGCGCCGTTAACGCCACCGGTGTCATTCTCCATACCGGACTGGGCCGGGCTCTTCTCTCCGCTGGAGCCCGGGAAGCCATCCAGGAGGCAATAAAGGGTTACTGTACCCTGGCCGCGGATATCGAGACCGGGCGCAGAGGAAACCGGGATGTCCATGTCGAAGGCCTTCTCTGTGAGTTGACCGGAGCAGAAGCAGCCACCATCGTCAACAATAACGCAGCAGCCACTGTGCTCATCCTTAACACTTTGGCTAAGGAAAAGGAAGTGATCGTCTCCCGGGGCCAGCTGGTGGAGATCGGAGGGTCTTTCCGCATGCCGGAAGTCATGGAGTCGAGCGGAGCCATAATGAGAGAAGTGGGGACAACAAACAAGACTCATCTCCGGGATTATGCAGCTGCCATCAATGAGAATACAGGAGCCATGTTGAGGGTCCATCACAGCAATTACCGGATCGTCGGCTTTAGCGAAGAGCCGTCCGTTGAGAAATTATCCAAACTGGCTCAAGAACACAATGTGCCCCTTATCGATGATCTGGGCAGCGGCGCTCTGGTTGACCTCAGCGAGTACGGCCTGGAGGCCGAGCCACTGGTCAGAGACAGCATCAGGGCTGGAGTGGATGTGGCCTGTTTCAGCGGCGACAAGCTTATCGGCGGGCCCCAGTCTGGGATTATTGTGGGTAAAGCCTCTGTTGTAGAGAAAATAAGGAAAAATCCTCTGAAAAGAGCGCTGCGAGTGGGTAAGCTAACCCTGGCCGGAATGGAAGCCACGATGAGGCTTTTCTTCAACCTCGAGAGGTTAAAAGAGGAGCACCCTGTTTACAGGATGTTCTCCTTGAAAATAGAGGAGCTCGAAAAAAGAGGAAAAAAAGTGATCAGGAAGCTCCAGGCGGAACTTGCTGATAAAGCTGAAATCTCGCTCGAGGACGGAGGTTCCCAGGTGGGAAGCGGATCGGTGCCGGTGGAGACCATCCCGACAAAGCTCCTCCAGGTCAAACCCGTTTCTTTATCCGCAGAAAGCCTTGTGAAAAGACTGCGTTACAACAATCCTCCGGTCTTTGCCCGGATTCACAAAGACGCTGTCCTGTTGGATTTAAGGACGATCCAGGAGGATGAAGACGAGCTTGTCATTGACGCGCTCCGGAAGGCATTAGGGGAGAAAAATAGTTGACCGACTTAAAGAAGAGAAAGAGCATCATGCAGCGTTCCATCAAACTGGGGCACTGCATCTGCAACACCAGACAGGCTTGTCCCTGTGAGATCTTCAAGGGAAAAAACGTCTGTTTGTGCGCTGGAGAAAGACTGGAAGACATGCCAGAGCATGTCGAGCTGACCAAGTTTGTCGAGAACGCGGGATGCGCCTCCAAGATAAACCAGAATGACCTGAAGATCGTCCTTGAGGGATTACCGGAAATAGATAATCCACGAGTTCTGGTCAGCGCTGACACCAGTGATGATGCCGGTGTATATATGATCAATGATAAATATGCCTTGGTTCAATCGGTAGATGTTTTTGCGCCCAGCGTGGATGATCCTTATACCTTTGGACAGATCGCGGCAGCCAACTCCTTGAGCGATATCTATGCCATGGGAGGGAAACCCCTGACAGCCCTGTCCATCATCGGCTTCCCCATAGAGACGATGAGCCATAAGGTGATGAACCAGATCCTGCTGGGCGGGATCGTCAAGATGAAGGAGGCCAGGGTCGCGGTTATCGGAGGCCATAGCATCAAGGATAATGAGATCAAGTTCGGTTTCGCGGTCACCGGCGAGATCCATCCTCAACGGATAATCACCAACGACAGGGCTAAGCCCGGGGATGTTCTCGTCCTGACCAAGCCGTTGGGAACCGGGATCATCGGGTTTGCCAGCCAGATCGGGAGAGCCCCGGAGTCAGCTTTGAAAGCGGTTAGCCAATCCATGGCCGAACTCAACAAGACGGCCTCTGAGGTCATGAGGAAGCTGCGGGTAACGACTGCCACTGACGTCACAGGATTCGGCTTTCTGGGTCATCTCAGCGAGATCGTCATCCAGAGCAAGGTCACGGCTGAGGTCTATGTCGACCGTGTTCCTGTTTTTGAAGGTGTCCTGGATTTGGTCAAGCAGGAAATGATCTCCGGGGCTATCGAGCGGAACAAGGAATATGCCTCTCGGTATGTCACTGTGGAGAGCGGAGTCTGCAGCAGCAGGGAGGCGGTTTTGTACGACGCCCAGACCTCAGGAGGTCTCCTCATTGCCATTAAAGAGGAGAAAAGCAGGGAGTTAGTATCGCTTCTCAAAGAGAGAGGCGTCGTGCACGCAGCTGTGGTTGGAGGGATCATTGGGGAATCAGACGGAAAAATCATCCTTAAGAGTCAACCTGGACGCACGAAGCAAAAAGTTGCGATTGCGGATCAGGATAAAGAAAATCAGAGGATAAACACGCGATGAGATGTCGGACGGGAAGGTATAGGTCCCGGTGGGCCTTCTGGACTTCAAACCCAGTATGGGGCCTTTAAAAGTCCCGGGTGGGTTCGACTCCCACACCTTCCCGCCAGCCACTTTTTCC
>JAOUKO010000234.1 GCA_029882525.1 Candidatus Aminicenantota bacterium
CGGGCGTCATCATCATACTGGTGGGTGTTTACTTTGTATTCCAATTGTGGTGATTGTAAGAAAAATTTTGAAGTGAATAGGGAAGCATAAGGCATGAAAGAAAAAATAAAAGCAGCGAAGCAGGTTTCTCTGGTGAAATCAATTGAGGCTAAAGGCGTTTTTTTAAAATAAAAGGATAAACTGGACAAATTGAGATCAAGAACTGGATCCAGGAAGAAACGATGTAATCTTCTTTTCTGGGGAAGAAGGAGATGAAACAGAGTTTTAACTTAAAAAAAGCCTGTTCAAGGTCGTGAGTAAAAAAGACAGGAGCAAGGATGAAAAAGGAGGTCCAAATTGACTGAAAAAGTTGCAGCAAGGCTATCCGTCCTGGATAGATACCTCACCCTCTGGATATTTTTAACCATGGCAGTTGGAGTTTTCACAGGTTTTGTATTCCCGGGTATTGTCGATTTTATTAATAAATTTCAGGTGGACACGACAAATATTCCCATTGCCATCGGGCTGATTCTGATGATGTACCCGCCGTTGGCAAAGGTGAAATACGAAGAGCTCGGAGATGTTTTTCGCAACATCAAAGTTCTTTCTCTTTCTCTGGTGCTGAACTGGATCATTGGTCCCATCTTGATGTTTGCGTTAGCCATAATATTCCTTCATGATCGTCCCGAATACATGTATGGGCTCATAATGATTGGGCTGGCGCGCTGCATAGCCATGGTCATTGTCTGGAATGAGCTGGCCAAGGGAGACACTGAGTACGCAGCCGGATTGGTAGCGTTCAACTCCATTTTTCAGGTCTTTTTTTATTCAGTCTATGCCTACATTTTCATCACAAAAGTGCCGGCATGGTTAGGACTCAAAGGGACAGTTGTTAATATTACAATGGGTCAGATTGCCAAAAGTGTATTTATCTACCTGGGAATTCCATTCCTGGCTGGCATGATAACCCGTTTCAGCCTGATCAGGCTTAAGGATCGGTCCTGGTATGAAGAAAAATTTATCCCGAAGATAAGCCCCATAACCCTGATCGCCCTGTTGTTTACAATTTTTATCATGTTTTCCCTTAAAGGAGAGTATATAGTCAAGATCCCCTTTGATGTTGTTCGGATCGCCATTCCCCTTGCCTGCTATTTTATCCTCATGTTTTTTGTGTCATTTTATCTGGGGAAGAAAGCAGGGGCAGGCTATCCCATCACGACAACACTATCTTTCACTGCTGCCAGCAATAATTTTGAGCTGGCCATCGCAGTGGCTGTCGCGGTATTCGGGATCCATTCGGCGGTCGCATTTGCGACTGTGATCGGGCCCCTTATTGAAGTTCCTGTGCTTATCGGCCTCGTGAATGTGTCATTGAGATTCAGAAAGAAATTTTTCAATAAGACGAATAGATAAAAAAGTCATAATTTTCAAACGATAGAAAGGCTAATATAATCCCTTGGATTTTTACTCTGAAGGCGCAAGTTTTTTGGATATTTCGTGTCTAAAGAATTAAAATCTTCTCGTCAAGAATCCGAACTGCTATGTATCTCTGAATGAATGATCAGGAACTTCTCCAAAAAATCACTGCAAAAGATCAGAATGCATTTAAGGAACTTGTCGATCGCTTCCAATCTCTAGTGTTTCACACTTGCTTTAATCTTATCGGCAACCGAGAACATGCAGAGGATGTGGCCCAGGAAGTATTTTTGCAGATCTATAAGACAGCGAAAAAGTTCCGACATGAATGCAAGCTTTCGACTTGGATTTATCGTATATCTGTTAATCGTGCCCTTAATTTCATTCGTGATAATAGAAAATTCCGCTGGCTGCAGAGTATTGATTCTTTTCCCGGAGATGAAACCAGAATAACACCAGCTTTCTCTTCTTTGAACCTAAATAGCCATGATGCCCTTATGAGAGAAAATGAGAGAAAAGAGTTGATACGAAGCTTACTGGATTCCTTGCCGGAGAAACAGAAAGCTGCATTTATCCTCCATAAGATGAGCGGCCTTTCCTATCAGGAGATTGCAGAAGTCCTGGAGGTGTCATTATCTACTGTGGAGGCGCGAATCCACAGGGCTAAAATTAATCTTCAGAAGGCACTGATTTCCTGTTTAAAAAAAATTTAGAAAAAACGAAAGTTTTTTAGGAGAATATGTGTCAAATTAAATGAATCTCGGAGTGGAAGATGGTTATGGATTGCATAGCAGTTGAAAAAAGCCTGGTTGCTATCGCTGAGAACTCAATACCCGAGCGCAGACTGAAAGAACTCCGGCTGCATCTGGAGTCTTGCTCGAATTGTTCACTCCTTGTTAAGCGTTTTACCAAGATCTGGCAAAAGATCGGCCGGGGGGAACAAATTGAGCCCTCTTCTTCTTTCTGGATTGAGCTGCAGCAGAAAATGAGTGCCCGGGAGGAACGGAAGTTCTGGTTGGCTGACGTCTTCATCGGCGCCAGGCGCTTATTTCGTCCAGCAGCTTTGGTCTTTACCCTGATTGCCGGGATTTTTGCAGGATATCAGATTGGAAATGTTCCTCAGGACTCCGGCACAGCCCGGATCGAAGGAAAAATCAGCGGCGCCAATCTCGAAGAGCCAATCTCCGCACCGTATTTTGAGAGTTTTGAGGATTACCCCAAGGGTTCCGTTACCGATTTTTACCTCTCATCAAAAATCGATAAAAAGGAATGAATCCGATGAAAAAAAGAATACTGGCTTTCGGCATGATTCTTTTGGTTGTCATCAATGCCTCGGCCCTGGTGACTCTCAGCTACAACCGCTGGTTCAAGACGCAAAAGCCGCACCCTCAGGCCGTTTCTGAAGAAACTTTGACTGCGATGCAAACGAGATTATGCTTGGATGACAATCAGCTTGACCGGATGAGGCATGTGAGGACTTCCTTTGAGTCAGAGTCCGGAGAGATTCGGGCTAAGATGCTGGAAAAGAACAAAGAATTGGTGACAGAACTGAAAAAAGCCTCGCCAGACAGAGTTTTCATTGAGCAACTTATCGAAGAAATCAACCATTTACAGTGTCAGGTTCAGAAGAAGGCTGTCAGCTGTCTCATCCAGGAGAAGAAAATCTTGAATCCTGAGCAGCAGGAAAAATTTTTAAAAATGTTTGAGGACCATGTCTGCCCTCGCGGAGACATGAGGTCTCATCAGAAAACGGAAGAAAAAAACGACTGCCAGATAAGAGAAAAGGGGCAGTCAAAAGAGAATTTGACTGATAAAGATTAGTAGCATTTCAGGAGGTGTAAACAATGAGTAAGTCAAGATTAGTATTGGCGGTTATCCTGGTGATAACTCTTGCTGTGGCCTATCCGGTCCTGGCTCAGCAGGCTGAATCAGACTGCTGTAAAGCAGGCGGCTGCAAAGAAGGAACAGCCTGTTCCATGCCAGGCTGTGGTATTCCCAACCTGACGACCGAACAGCTCTCAAAGATTCAGAAGCTCAAACTGGAGTTCGAGAAGGAGATGCTCCCTGTCCGCACGAAGATGCAGTCCTTGAAACTGGACCTGCGCACATTGAATGCGGAGAATGCTGACCTGAAAAAGATTGAGGCCAAGATCGATGAGATCAGTAAAATCTGTGCCGAGCTGCAGAAAAAGAGAATTGCCCATCACAGGGATATCCGGAATCTGCTGACAGACGAGCAGAAGGCCTTTTTTGATTTAAGATGTGCGGGTATGGGCTGTCAATCGGGAGGTTGTGGCGGTGGCTGCAAAAGTCACAGGATGGGCAGGATGGAACATGGATGCCAGAGCGGCTGTGGCCAGGGCAAAATGCAGTGCAAATGTAAGGATATGAAGAAATAGAAAGAGTGATACTGTTTTTTTTATAACAATCGCCTGATTTATGGCAGTCATTAAATTATACCCGATGTGAATTTTCCCAAAAGATATTTCCTTCACAGCCCTGGTTAAGAAATCTTTAAGATCTAGAGGGAATTCTTAGTTCTCTGGAAGGGCAGAGGAAAAGAACAGACTCACCATTTTTTCACAATGTCCATAAGTCCACTGCAGCTGATGAGGGTGGCAAAACCGTAGGAAATATTCTTGAGGGATGCAAGATGAAGATCCTCGCTGACCGTTGATGTCCCGTCTGCGAGAAAGAACACTCTGTAATCCCTGACGAAGGCGTCTCTGGCCGTGGTCTCGCAGCAGAGGTTGGTCATCACTCCTCCGATAACCACGTCCTCGATTCCCAGTTCTATCAGTTTTGCCTCCAGTTCTGTCTCATGGAAGGCGCTGTAGGTCGCTTTAGGTATGACAGTGTCATCTTCTCTCACCTCCAATTCCGGGAGAAGGAGGGCGTCATCACTCCCCTTGATGATCAGGTCCGGCCACCATTGCCCGAGAATACCCGATTCCTCAACGGATTCATGGCCGTGCTGGGTGAAAAAGAAAGGCACTCCTGCTTCGCGAGCCACGTTGATTATTCTTTTAAGGTTGTCAAGGATAGGATTGATGATTCCCCGGAAATATTCCTGAAGGTCGACGAGGAGGATGGCGGTTTTTTCTTTGTTTGGCACCCAGTGATGCGTGTTTAAGCTCTGAATAATTTCTTCGCTGTCTATCAAATCCTGGCTCCTTATTTCGGTTGAGTGTATTTTAACTCCTCAACCTGGAGAAAGAAAGACTTATTGCCGGTGAGATGAGTCAATTCCACTCCGGTGTTGTATTGGATTAAATCAGTGATGATTGTGTCCTTTTTGCCCTGGTTTGGCGAAGCGTTCCAGTCAAAATGAGAAGTCAATTTCTCTGCCTGGCATAAACAGGCTAAACTTGAAAGGTCGCTCCTTCCATTCCCGTGTATTTTTTC
>JAOUKO010000030.1 GCA_029882525.1 Candidatus Aminicenantota bacterium
GTTTCGGTTGCCAAAATTAGAGATTGGCCAATATTCTTTGAACCTTGTCGCAAATGAGATAAAAACTCAATCCACATCTCAAGTTAATCTGTCTTTTAAAATAAAAAATAAGATATAAAGGAGACTAATCAAGCGCAATCGGAGAATCCTTAACCTCTATACCTGAATGGACTCTTCCTCATGTGCCACACATGTGCCAAAATGTACTGAAAAGCATTGAAATTATGGTATTAGGATTGAAAGACAAAAACAAAGTAAATTGTTGAAAAAAGAGAGATAAGATGGCACGCCTGGGGCAATTCGAACGCCCGATCTACGGATCCGGAATCCCTTGCACTATGATTTTAATGTCCAGAGAAAAACACGATTTTCAGGGGTAGAAGCCTCACTTTCACTTAGTCAACCTTATCCATATTTAAGCAGGTTTAGGCATTTTTTGTGATGTATTTTGACGCATGAAGAACAGTCTGAACTGGTCAAATGAAGAATGAATAGTTTTACAGGGTTAGAAATGGCACGCCTGGGGCGATTCGAACGCCCGACCTACGGATCCGGAGTCCGTCGCTCTATCCCCTGAGCTACAGGCGCGCCTTTGTTATTTCTTTTTAAACGCTTTCTCCAGTAGTCTAATTGAAGTCTGCCAGGCCACCTCAAATGGAACCTTTAGATGTGCTGGGATTAAATATTCAAGACCCTGCCTCCAATTATTTTCATATTCAGATTTCCGTGCCACTACCTTATCAAGGTCGATTTCATCCAGTGAAATCCCTTTGGCCTGGCATTTTTGGGGAAATGCTTCTATCACTTTTTCAACGCTGCCGATATTTCTTGATAGATGATACAAATCAAATATATCATGAGGGATCGTTTGTCTCCTCTGTCCAGAAAAGGCTCTCAATTTCTCTACCATCATTTCTTCCAAACTATACACCTGTAGAGATGCAGAAGGCAATTCCTCTCTATCCGAATATTGGTGAAAAACAGACAGCTTATGAGTTGGAAAGGCAAGGCTCTCATCTCGATTGGTATGAATTCGTATAGAACGAGGTGAGCCACCATAATTCCATGGTCCAAAATAGTATATCCTGGCTTCATAGGATTCTTTGCCATAGTCATCCTCGATAATATCCACAACCATTTCTCTCTCATCAGTCCGAATTCCAATTGTATCTTGGATTGCCATGTTGGCTGAATGCAGGACATTGCGAATAGCATCAACGGAAATTACGCCCAGAACTGTGAAGTCAAGATCTTCTGAAAAGCGGTATTCCTCAAAATAGCATTTCCGGAGTGCTGTCCCGCCTTTGAAGAGCCATTTTTTTTGAACAGTAGATTGATTGCTCAAGAAACACAAGTAACAGCCCAAAACATAATCCAGATCAATCACTCTTGGCTCTAAGCCTAATGTTCCAGCTATCCGTTGGACCTCACTGATTGATATCAATCAAATCTCCGTATTTATCAGAATTTTCCAGCGCGTAGAGATTTTTCCAGACTTTGGCCCGGCTGTATTAAGAGGGCTGATTCCTTTGGTCAATCCTTGCTGCCATCCCTCGAGCACATTCTCTGCTTCTCTTGGCAACTGAGGCACGAGCTTTTCAAACAGATAACCGAGGCGCTTTTTTACAGCACCATTAGGAAACTGTTCTGCGCAATCGGCCAATCTTGCCCAGGAAATTTCTCCGGCAGCTTCTTTTACAGCCTTAGCAAGCTCCATGATGGACCCGCTCCTTTGTATATAATCCGCACAGTCAATGAGCGTTTTTTCCTTGCTAGTGACCAGACAAGCTTTTCCATCTCGCCATTCTTTTATGTGACCAAAGAATTTCTTTTTTGAAACCGTTACAATTCCGTACTCCACACCGAAAATCGTAAGGTGAGTCCTCGATTTTCTTTTCGTTGTCTGAACATAAACGACGCGAGGAATTTGTTCAGTCCAGTTCCAATGGCGTATGGCACTCCAATAAGCTATAGCCGAAGGCTCTGCAATAAAGCTTGCTATGATATATGAGTCAGCACTCCACGTCCTTTGAGGACCAGCTTCCAGAGGAATGATAATGTACTTGCCTCTTTCAATCCGCTCTATCCACCCTTTTTTCTCAAGCCTCCAAAGAATGTCATAAGTACGCTTCCTGTTTTTCCAAAACTGGACAGCCTCCTCCAGCAGGAAAAAGCCATTATTTTTCGTGGCAAAGAGAGAGATAAATTCCGCTTCTTTAGGACCCAATTCTGTTATATTTTTTGACATGATTCTCTTATCTTGGATATGATTTTCGTGATATAAAATATAACAAATTCTAGAAAAAGTCAAGTCAACTTGGAGGGGGAACTGACTTCCCCCTTCCAACGCTCGCTTCCGCTCGCTGCCTCCCCTTCTCTGGCGGGGCATGAACCCGCGCCCTGCGACCAAGGGGGCATACCCCCTTGGATTCCCCGACGATCGGTTCCCCGCGGCAAGCCGCAAGGCATATCATCCGATCGTCAAAAAGATGACTGCATTTTGGCCAAGGACTCTCTAGATATATGGAAAGATGTCTTTCTAATAATCTGATTGTAAACAAGATATTATTTATTAAAAGTCAAAAGACGACGGATTCCAAATCCAGATGGTTTAAAAATCAACAGGGACCGATCACCTGATCGGTCCCTGTTGGTGGTGAATGAAACTGAGAAAAACCTGTCCTTTACTTAAGCTTTTTAAGGACATCCATTTCCAGGGTGGCAAGTTCCAGTTCGGCTTGAGCGGCATCCAGAGCATACTGCATCTGCTTGATCTCCAGTGGAGAAATCATCCCCTTGGTCTCAAGGGTTTTTAGCCGCTTCAATTGCTCACTCAAAGAATCAACCATCGATTGAGCCAGGTGCAAATTCCTTTCAGCAATGGTCATCCGGTCCTTGATTTCAACCTCCTGGGCCGTGATTTCCCCGGCGACAAAACGTTTTCGTAAATCAAGCCGTTTTTGGATCTTGTCGATCGTCACCTTTCGGGCGGCAATCTCCGACTGAATCAGACCAAACTCATCCCCTTGGACTAAACCCTTCTCAACCAGCTGTTTGAGCCTTTCCACACGGCTCCTGAACAGTTCCAAATCCAGTTCAATCTCTTTTATCTCAATCTTCAACCGCTCGCTGACAAAATCACGGCCGCCCACCTCAGGAGCATACAGTTCGTTACGCGGAGCTGCCCCGGACGCTTTCACCTCATCCAGGTTCAACAGCGACTTATTCCAATCCAACTCGGCTCTCTTTGCTGCAATTTGTATCACCCGGTATTCCTCTTCCCGGACCAACCCGTTTGAAAACCGCATTTCAGCCCTGGAAGCCATCTCTCTGGTGGATTCAAGGTGAGCCTTTTTCAGTTTTACCTCTGTTTCGGCCCTGGCAATCTCTATTTTTTTACGCCAGGAATCCTGGATATACTCAGCCGCTTTAATCATGGCCACACCGGTCATCAGGATACCGACCATGCAGGTTATTGCCACCATCCTCCGGGGAACGGCGATTTTCCCGGATGAGGGTTTTAAACGGTTTGTCCTTCGGTATTCCGAGGACAATTGCCATTCCAGCCTCTCCAGAAACTGGCCATCGGGTTCGTAAATCTCACTCATTTTTTCCTCCATTTGTTTTTGAATCAGGAAGCAGTGATTTCAAAGACTGGCGGGCCCGCCTTAATTGTCCTTCAACTGCCCTTTCCGAGATGGCCATCTCGTTGGCTATCTCCCTGACACTCTTCCCGTCGTAATAAAAAGCTTCAAGAATTCTGGCCTTTTTTCGTCCCAGGGTAGAGATAGCCAAAAATATCTCCAAAGACTCGAACTGATCCTCTGATGTCTGATTGGCGCTATCAGGGTTAAGATCTAGATCTCCTTTACTGACCCATCTTTTCTGCCTCAGATAGTCGATCAGGATATTTCGGGCCACCCGTTTCAACCAGGCCAGGGGAGAATCCGGCACGGCTTTACGGTTCCAGTCATCAAGGGCTCTCAGGTAGGATTCCTGTACGATGTCCTCGGTCAATTCCCGATTCCCCCTTGTACGCCTGGCCATATACCCGTAAAGGGGATGGACCGTTTCCCTGTACATCTTTAACCATTGTTGTTCTGTCACAGCATCTGTCTCCTTTTTAGGTACATTCTACTCTTATGACGTTTTCTCCAAGCAAAATCCCACAAAAAAAATGCAAACGTCAAAAAAAAATGAGCAAAGGAAATTCATTTTCTCTGTCGTGTGACAACTTTACAATATTAATGCATTTTAATAATCATTTTGTACTTATAATATATTTGACACTTAAGATATTCTTCCCTAAAGTAGACATGATTTAAAAGGCTTTCCCATCTTCAAAAGACGTAAAAGGAGTGAGTCATGACCGAGACAAAAACCAGAATGAATCGAAGGAATTTCCTATCCAGAGGATTGCCGGGCATTGCCGGCACCATTGCTCTTGCCCATTTGGAGTCCATGGGGACTGCCTGCAAAAGAGTAGAAGAAGGGAAAAAGCACAAGATGGTGTATCGCACCCTCGGAAAAACAGGCATAAAGCTCCCCATTGTCAGCATGGGGACCATGGATGCCACCTCAGAAGCATTGACTAGAACAGCGCTCGATGCAGGAATCTCCCATATCGCAACGGCTCAATACTATGCACGCGGCCGCGTGGAAGAATTCATCGGAAAAATCATTAAAAACTACAAAAGGGAGAAAATCATCCTGGCCACCGGTGTGATACCCCAGCCGATAGACTATAGATCGGGTGTTTTCTCCAAAGACACCGATATCGCCAAATTCGAAAAAGATTTCGAGGGGAGCCTCAAAAGACTGGATGTCGACTATGTGGACTTCTTTTACCTTGCGTTTGCCGCTAAAAAAGAATCGGTCATGTTTGAGCCTTTGATGAAATCCATGGAAAAGATGAAAAAGTCCGGGAAGACCAGGTTTTTAGGTGTGTCCTCGCACAGTTTCGTCTCGGAAGCTGTCCGCGCGGCTGCGGACAGCGGCTTCTATGATGTGGTCATGCTCGCCTACAACTTCCAGATCAAAGATATCGAAGAAAGGAAACAAGCCGTTGCCTATGCGGCAAAAAAGGGTATGGGAATAGTCGCCATGAAGACCATCACCGGAGAATCCTGGATGGTCCATGATAAACAGGTAGCGGCCAGCAATCCCAAGGCAGCTCTCAAATGGGTTCTTCAAAACGATAATATCCACACCGCTGTCCCGGGTTTCACCACATTCGACCAGCTGGAAACAAATCTATCTGTGATGGAAGACCTGACCCTGACGCCTGAAGAGAAACAATACCTGGAACTGGCCCGCATCAACCATAAGGACAGCCTCTTCTGCCAGGGTTGCGGGACCTGTCTGAAACAATGCCCATCAGCTCCGGACATTCCCACCCTGATGCGCTGCTACATGTATGCCTACGGCTATCGGGACCTTGCCGCTGCCGTGAGGAACATAGAATCCGTCAAGGATGATCCTATCGCCTGTGCCGATTGTTCCTCGTGTGTCGTGAAATGTCCGATGGGCTTTGATATCAAGGGAAAAGTTCTCGATATCATCCGCTTAAGAAATTTTCCGCCGGAATTTATCGCCTAAAATTGGGGATAGAATTCCTGACATTCCAGAAGCTGTAAGGCGCCTTAAGCGGTGACAATCCCCAGTGGTTTGCGGGTTTTCCATTTGCCGCGGGTGAAGTCGGGGAATTCGACAGGAGCGCTGTTGGCGGCGATGGATTTCTCGCTCAGAGCGACCACAGCGCTGATGGTGGCGCCTTCATAGACGTCCGAATCCGTGGGCTTGCCCTCCCTTAAGCACTGGATTAAGCGGTAGTCCTCGATGAAGTCCATACCGCCATGGCCGGCACCCTGAGCTTTTTCCTCTAAAGACGTCAGCAGGGGATGTTCATACTGCTCGCTGTAATCGGCGAGATCTTCCCATCTGTGAGGGCTGGAAATCCCTTCGATATAGATTTTTTCTTCGGGATACTTCCGGGCCAGCCCCCTGGTGCCCTGGATCAAAATCCTGCGGCTGTAAGGTCGGGGAGAGTTAGTATTGTGGGTGACCAGGATGGTCTGGCCTTTATACGTTTTGATCAGGGTGGTGACCACATCTCCTAAAGCATAATCCGTCTTGGCCAGGGGATGGTCCTCTCCATACAGTCTGACCGCTTCAAGCTTCAGACCGCGGGACGGGCTGCTCATGGAGACCAGATATTCAAATTTATTGCCGCGGGTGATGTCCATCCACTGGGCTACCGGCCCGAGGCCGTGTGTCGGGTAAAGGTCGCCATTCCTTTTGATGGAATACTTCAGCCGCCAGTCTTTAGGATAGTAAGGCGAGCGGCCCGTGCCGAACTTCCATTCCCTCAGGTCGTGCAGATAGCCGCATTCAGCGTGGAGCAGCTCTCCGAACAGGCCCTGACGTATCATGTGGAGCAGCATCAGTTCGGTCCGGTCATAATTGCAGTTTTCCATGGTGCAGCAGTGCTTCTTGTACTTTTCCGCGGTTTCGACCGTCTCCCAGCATCCTTCCAGGGTGATGGCACCGGGCACCTCAGTGGCGGCGTGCGAACCGGTCTCCATGGCTTTGACGGAAATGGGAACGTGCCATTCCCAGGGCGTTGCGTTATAAACCAGGTCCAGGTCTTCGCTGTCGCACATGCGTTTAAAATCCTCAGGGCCTCTGGAATAACCGGTCGGCTTGGTCTTTCCGGCTTTCAGACACTGCTCCTGAGCCCAGAGAATACGCTCCTCCCTTATGTCACAGACAGCTTTTATTTCCACACCGTCGATGCGAAGCAGGTTCCGGAGGTGTCCGCCTCCCTGATTTCCGACGCCGACATAACCCACGCGCACCTTTTCAATCGGCGGAGCAGCCAGATGCGCGATAGGAGTCGTTTTCAGTTGAGGCTGCCGGACGCATCCATACTTGCTCATGGCCATACTTCCCAGAGCAATCCCCAGCCCGGCTGTGCCGGTTTTTTTGATAAAATTCCTGCGGTTCAATCCTTTTTTCATAGCGACACCTCCTGTCTATTTTTTTGAATCATCTTCTTTTCATCCCGGCTAATCATTTTTGGGATGAAGTACTTTTAAAAAGCCGGCTCCTCGCCTACTCAGAAGGCGACAGTCAACAGGTCTTTGGGTTTTTATTATAATCGAGGACATTTCCCGATAAAAGAATAAATTTAGCTGGATATATCCATTTTAATATTTTTTTTGCTTTTTTGCAGATGTCATTCTGAAATTCCCCCCTTAAGATTATCATTTAAAATAAAAGGGGGAAAAATGCTGGTCGTTCTAGAAGAAGATTGGCTCCATATGAAATCGAAAATTCCTTTATTTTTAAAAAAATTTGAGATAAAGTGATTCTCTCTGAAAAGAGATCAGGATTCCTGAGCACAATATTGAGCAATGTATTGGGATGGCTCGATAACGAAAGGCTCCTTGATATCCTGGAGAAAGGAGGGAATAACCGATGCGTATCCAATCTTTTAAGCATGGAGGACTTTCTTTTATCCCCTTGCTGTTCTTCCTGCTCTTCACAGTCCAGGGCTTTACTCTCGCCGCTCAAAAAGTTCCCATCAGCTTCAACGATTATCACGGCTGCACCCAGACTGTGGCCTACATCGAAGATGTAGCCAAAGCCTATCCGAACATCACCGCACTCCTCGAGATAGGGAGAAGCAACATGGGGAGGCCGATTTACGTGCTGGTGATCTCCAACATGAAGACAGGGACCACGATCGATGCCCATGTAGAGCTGCGCAACATGCGAAAAGAAGGCGTTGATAACGTCCAGCCAATGAAGCCCTACCAGGGAAAACCAGGGCACTGGGTCTGCGGCAGCACTCACGGGAATGAATACACAGGGACTGAGGTCTGCCTGTATATCATTGACAAGCTGGTCTCCGGCTATGGCTCGGATGAGGAGATCACCCGGATGGTGGATAATCAGACCTTTTATATCTGCCCGGTCGTCAATCCTGACGGGCTGTTCAACAGCCTCGATAAAGGGATGCCGCAGAGACAGAACAGCATGATGAAGGACGATGACGAAGACGGCAAGGTCAACGAGGACGATTATGACGACCTCAACGGAGACGGAAACATCACCCAGTTCCGGTACAAAGACCCCGAAGGTCAGTATGTGATCGATGATGAGGACCCCCGTTTAATGCTCCGTCTGGAGAGAGGAGAAAGGACCGACAAGGAAAAGTATTCGGTTATTATGGAGGATAGGGACAACGACGTGGACGGCAAGCGAGGTGAAGACAGGGAGAGAGGGATCGACCTGAATCGCAATTTTCCGGAAGGCTGGTTCAAGGATGACACCTTTGCCGGAGGTCAGGGCGATTACCCCACTTCCGCACCCGAGATCCATGCCATAGCCGAGTTTTTCACCAATCATACCAATATCCTGATGGCGCAGAATTACCACACATCCGGCGGGTTCACCTACCGTCCGATGGGGACGGCTCCCCCGACCCAGCTCCATCCCAAGGACGTTGCTGTTTTTGATATGATCATGGGGAAAAAGTATCTCGAGATAATCGGAGAGGATGTCCCCGAAGCCTGGCAGAAGCCTGAATCTCTGAATGAGCTCAGGGAAAAGCTCAAAGAGACATCCAAGAATAAATACGCCATATCCCGGGGTTATGAGCTACCCCGAGGCTGGAGGGCCAGCTACAACGAGGAACAGGACCGGCGGTACAACTACGGAATGGCCTCTGACTGGATGTACATGCAGCTGGGGATTTATGCCCTTACCACAGAGCTCTGGAATCCTCAGAGAGACATTCAGGACTTTCCTCAGTTTGAAGGCGAGGAGGCACGGATCAAGATGCAGCGGGCACTCCTCAAATACCAGGACGAAAAATACGGCGGAAAGCTGTTCATTCCCTGGAAAAAGTTCAAACACCCGGAGCTGGGAGAAGGAGAGGTCGGTGGCTGGATCCCCAGGTACCGGAGCAATGCGCTGCCAGGAGAACCACTGATCGGGGTCTGTGAGAAGCACTGGCAGTTCGAGAAGTTTCGGGCTGGACTCCAGCCGGAGATCGTCATCACAGATGCCAAAGCGCGCGTCCTCTATACAGCCAAAAGTGCCAGTGATGCCGTCGTCTCCCAGAAGGATGATCAGGTAACAATCAAGAAAGGCAAATCCAGAGGCAAATACAAAATCGTTGAAGTCACGGCCACGATCGAAAATAAAGGAAAACTGGCGACACATCTTGCCCGCGGCGCTGAACTGGCCGGAAACCGGGAAGATATTGTCTGGCTGGTCGGCGACCGCGACCGAATCACCTACCTCCAGGGTTCACCCTTCCAGATGCTGGGAGTTATCGAAGGGACGATGAGAATTCCCGGTTATTCTGGCAGAGGTGCTGCTCGTCCTCAGCAGGCACAGATGCAGCGGAGGATGATGTTTTTCCCGCCCGGATTTCCGATGTTTCAGAGAGAGCCGAGGTATGGTCCGACCCAGGTCGAACAGACAGGTCCGAAGCGCACTGTCGCCTGGCTGATCGCTGTGCAAGGAGACACGCCGCTAAGAATCGTAGTCAGCTCACAGAAAGGCGGCACCACAGTCCACGAGCTTTCTATCCAGTAACGGAGGAAAACAATGAGAAGACAAAACCATTTGAAATACATCACGGTTTCAATCCTGGGTGTTTTCCTGCTGACAGCTTCTGTGATTCCGGCCTTTGCCCAGAAGAAGCTGCAGAAGAGCCCTGGCGGCTACCACGGTGAACTTGATTTTCCCCTAAGCTGGAAGCGGTACTACTCCTACGCGGAATGGACCAAGATCATGCACGACATCCAGAAGAAATATCCCCACTTGTCAGACATCCAGAGCATCGGAAAAAGCCGGATGGGCCGCGACCAGTATCTGATCACCATCTCAGCCAAAGCAACCGGAAATCATCAGGACAAACCCGCCATGTGGGTGGACGGTGCCATTCACGGTAACGAGGTCAACGGGATCACCTGCTCACTCTACCTCATGTGGTACCTTCTCACCCGGTATGATTACGACGAATACGTCCACGACCTGGTCAACAACTGCACCTTCTACATCCTTCCCGGCCTCAACGTGGACGCCAACGAATCATTCGTCAGGTTCCCCAACACTCCGAATAATCCACGTGAGCCGTTCAGGCCCGAGGACAACGACGGCGACGGGCTGTACGATGAGGACCGGACTGAGGATGTCGACAGTGACGGCGAGCTTTCCACCATGTACATCGTCGACCCGAAAGGAGATTATAAGCTTTCTCCGGACAAACGGCAGTTCATCCCGGTCAGCGATGAGAAGGAAGAAGGTATCCGCTTCCGCAGGATTGGCGCAGAAGGCTACGACAACGACGGCGACGGCATGATCAACGAGGATGATATCGGAGGCCCTGATGCGAACCGCAACTTTCCCTATGGCTGGAGTCTTCAGGCCGGCAACCCCTACCCGATGTCCGAGCCCGAAACCCGGAACGTTTATGAATTCCAGCTGGCTCATCCCAACATCTACGCCAGCTTCCATTATCACAACACCGGAAGGCTGATCATGTTCCAGGCACCTCCTGCTGTGCCCAGCCGGGACCAGACCCCCGAGCAGAGGCAGCGTATGGAGGAAATGTTCCAGCGGCGCCTGGAAGAGATGAGGAAAACGAACAAATACGCGCAGCTTTTTGACCGCCAGGTGTCCACGGATTACCAGCATGACATGGATGTCCAGACAGAGATTGCGACCATGGGAGCCAGAATCTTAAAAGATTATCGACCGGTTATCGGCGGGCTGAGCGGCCAGGCCCATGCCGCTACCTACTACATGCTCGGCGCCTACAGTTATCTCATCGAACTCTGGGGCTCACCGGATTTTGACGCTGACGAGGATGGCGATGGCCGGGTCTCCGATGATGAATATCTGAAATGGATCGACACCGAACTGACCGGGGAAGGCTGGGTCATGCCCCACAAAGTCGATCATCCCGACCTGGGAGAGATCTGGATCGGCGGCACCCGTAAAAAACACACCGTAAGAACACCCCCTGCCCGATACATCGAGGAGGAAGCATTGAGGAACTCCCAGTTCGTTATGTACTGTGCCAGCCAGTTTCCCAAGGTTGAAATCGATGAAGTCAGAGTCAGCCCGGTCACTGATGACCTGTACTGGATAGAAGTGGCAGTCAAGAACAACCGTGTCTACCCCACGGCATCGGACCGCTCTGTCCAGCTCAATAGGGCGGTAAAGGATACGATAACGGTCAGTGCGTCACCAAACATCTCCGTAGTGGATATTCCCCGGGTTTCGACCATCATCGACCCCCTGAACAAGCTGGCTTCCTACGAGCCAATCACCGGAAAATCCGCTGAATTCAGGCTGAAAGGAAAAGAGACCCAGCGGTTCTGCACTCTGGTCAAGATGGATGGTTCCCAGGGCTGGGTGGAGTTTCAGGTCAAATCCAGGAACGGCGGGACTGACACCAAAAAAATCAACCTCACGATGAGCAGATAGCCTGGATAACAGACGAGTCAAGGCTGCTGTAGACGACGTTACAAGAGGGAATTTTTTCTCTTTGCTCGGAATAGGAGCGGCAATCTCATGCTCTTTTTGATAAGTTATGAGACCGCCACACTCTTCTGGCTCGCCATAACAGTGCGAAAACATTTATGGCGCTAATAATAAATTGTGACTATCAGGGATATTCTTCAGCTCAGGCGGCTTCATCTATCAATATGACCTGCCGGTATTGCCTCTGATGGTCAATACCCATATAATAATCTATGAAATTTTTCAATTCGAATTTCAGGTTTTCACGGGTTATCGACCGCAAAATAGACGCAGGTAGGAGGCGTACTTTCTCTGGGGCCATATCCCTTTTTTTTATAAAAAGAGCAATATCCCGTCGGGAACACAATTTTTCGTTAAAGCATGAATCTCATAGAAGGATATTATAAGGAGATATCATATTGAGTAAAAATGACGAGCTCACAAAAGAATTCTTAGAAAATATCTTGGAAAGCATGGAAGGGGGGATGTTAACTATAGATAAAGACGCCCGGATCACCTCGTTTAATCGTGCTGCTGAGGAGATAACAGGTTTCAAGAGAAAGGAAGTTCTTAATAAGCAATGCTGTGATGTTCTCAGGAGCGGCCTGTGCAAAAAAACATGCCCTTTAAAAGAAGTCTTAGAATCGGGAAAACCGGTTTTCAATTATGAGATCAAGATCACCGGTAAAGCAGGGAATAAGGTTCCTGTAAACATAACGACGTCGCCTTTGCGGTCCGGCAAGAATGAGATAATCGGCGCTGTCGAAAACTTCAGGGATTTAACCAAACACAAGGGGCTGTGGGGGAAACTGCGTCAGGAAAGAAACAGGGCCCAGCAGTATCTCGATATAGCAGGAGTAATAATCGTAGCCATGGATAAAACGGGAATCATCACTCTCATCAATAAAAAGGGATGCGACGTTCTGGGTTACAAAGAAGAAGAGATCGTCGGCAAGAACTGGTTTGATCTATGTGTCCCGGAAAGATTAAGAAAAGAGCTCAAAGATGTTTTTAAAAAACTTATGAGCCGTAAAAACGAGATGGTCGAATACTATGAAAACCCGATTTTAACCAAGTCTGGCGAGGAAAGGATCATCGAATGGCATAACTCCATACTCGAAGATGAAAAGAGTCAGATCCTCGGCACTCTCAGTTCGGGAAAAGATATCACGCTGCGCAAGCAAACAGAGGAAGAACTGATCAGATCAGAAAAACTGGCTTCTTTAGGACAGTTAGCTGCCAGCGTTGCTCACGAGGTGAATAATCCATTAGCCGGAATTCTGGTTTATGTCAAACTCCTTCTCAAGAAGTATAAAGAAAATGAACTCCAAGCTGAATGGACAGAAAATCAGCTTTTAAAGATGGAAAAAGAGCTGCTGAGGACTACCCGGATAATCAAAAACCTTCTCGATTTCGCCCGTCAATCTGAACCAACCATGAGACCAACCGATATAAATAAAGCCGTAGAAGCAGCGCTGTTGTTGGTCGGGCACCAAATCAACCTTGAAAACATACAGCTTGAGAAGAAACTCAATGCGCAACTTCCGCCTGTTCTTGCAGACTTTGACCAGATCCAGCAGGTCTTGATAAATATCATCCTGAACGCCACTCAAGCCATGCCTAACGGCGGCACCCTGACAATCGCCTCGTCAGTCGCCGAGGGCATTAAAATCGGAGATTCAGCCAAGAAATCCGTTAGAATTGATATCAGGGACACAGGAGTTGGCATTCCCAAAGAGAACCTGAATAATCTTTTCACCCCTTTCTTCACGACCAAAGAAAAAGGTAAAGGTGTCGGACTCGGACTCTCGGTTGTTCATGGGATAATCGGCCGGCATAAGGGAAAGATAGAAGTCAACAGTCGGCCTGACGTCGGGACAACGTTTACGATTTACCTGGAGGTTATGGATGAATAAAAAGACAGAAATACTCATAGTTGACGATGAAAACATAGTCAGAGAATCACTCCGCGACTGGCTGAGCGCGGTGGGTTATAAAGTGGAAACGGCCGAGTCCGGGGAGAAAGCACTCCAGATAATCAAGCAGAAAGAGATTAAAATCATGCTCGCCGACTTGATCATGCCTGGCATGGACGGCATCGAGCTGATGAAAAAGGCGAAAGAAATTGTACCTGCAATCTTAACAGTCATCATAACGGCTCACGGAACGATTCAAACAGCCATAACTGCAATAAGAGAAGGGGCTTATGATTATATCGAGAAGCCATTCTGCCCGGAAAAAGTAGAGCATCTCATAGAAAATATGGCGGAACATCACAATTTGATCGAGGAAAACATCTTTTTGCGGCAGAGGATCAAAGACAGGTTCCAATTCGAGGGCATCATCGCCAAAAGCCCCAAGATGCTGAAGATATTCGAGCTGATAAAAACAGTCGCTCCAACCAGTGCTACGGTACTCATCACCGGAGAAACCGGAACAGGAAAGGAAGTTGTCGCCCGGGCCATTCACCATCAAAGCCCTCGACGCAACAAACCGTTCATCGCCACCAGCTGCGCAGCCCTTCCAGAAAGTCTGCTGGAAAGCGAGCTTTTCGGCCATGAAAAAGGCTCTTTTACAGGGGCGGTAGAAAGGAAGAAAGGGAAGTTCGAAGCCGCAGGCAAAGGCACCTTATTTCTTGATGAAATCGGTGAGATAAACGCCAATACACAGATCCATCTTTTAAGAGCTCTTGAAGAAAAAAAGATCACCAGAGTCGGCGGCAACCAGGAGATTGACGCTGATGTCAGGGTCATCACAGCGACAAACAGGGATCTGAAAATCCTGGTTAAGGAAGAAAAATTCAGAGAGGACCTCTACTACCGATTAAAGGTCGTGACGATTAACCTCCCTCCGCTTAAGGATAGAAAGGAGGATATCCTGCCGCTGGCTGAACATTTCTTAAAAAAATATGCTGAAGAAAATAATAAAGGCGGTATCGTTTTTTCTCCTGAGGTCATGGAATTTATGCTGAATTACTCCTGGCCAGGCAACGTCAGAGAGCTAGAAAACCTGATCGAACATGGTGTGATCCTGGCCAAGGGTAATGCCATTCAAATGGCTGAACTCCCTCAGGACATTAATCTCCCGATTCTTCCGGAAGAAAAATCAATCGAGGCTGTGACGAAAATTCATATCTTCAAGGTGCTCGAGGAAGCTAAAGGCAATATCACCCAGGCCGCCAAAACTCTCGGGATTCGACGAACAACTCTTTATAACAAACTCAAAAAATACAACTATACTGTTAATAATTTGGACGCATAGTGTCCAAATTATGGACAGTCATTTTCTTTACGGCTCTTGTCCAGTCTTTCGATTCCTTTTCCTGATGGATTCATAATCCATTTATTTCTAATTCTTTAGCGAAATTCCAAGAAAAATCTTCAAACCCTGCCTACAATGGCACGCTCCTTGCTCTAATTACGAATCTCATGAAATTATTTATTCCGAAAGGACGGTTATCGCCGACCCAACTGTCCTCAGGAAAACATATTCAAAACAAATACTGGAGATAAGTCATGAAAAAAGAATCAATGCTGGTCGTCGAAGACGAAGACATCATGCGAGAGGCTTTATTCGACTACTTCACGGGAGAGGGTCACAGGGTTGACACTGCCAATGATGGTGATAATGCCTTGAAAAAAATCAATCTGGAAAAATACGACATCATGATAATCGACCTGAGATTGCCCGGACGCGATGGACTCTCCGTTCTCAAAGAAGTGAGAGCGAGGAATCCAAAAGCGAGAGTCATCATGATCACGGCTTATCCCTCTGTCGAAACTGAAGAGGAAGCAAGGCGGGGAGGTGCTGTTGATTATCTGACAAAACCTTTTGAGATCAACTATCTGGATACTTTGATCAGGCAGTCTTACGAAGTTGAGGTCGTTCCTGAACCTGTTGTCGAAGTACCCGTGGTTGAAGAGGAAATCGTCACCCCCTGCATCTGGATGCAAGCCGGCATTGTCAAGAAACGCATGTGCACCCATCGCTACAGATGTCATAGAGGATGTGATTTCCATGCAGCGATGACGAAAAAAGTGGAATTCAGGAATGATCCAAGGATCAAGCCCTTCCTCGACAAACTCGAATCTCTACTGGGAAAAAATCAGTGCCGGTATACCATGAGTGGACAGATTTCCTTCCGCTCCTGTGCCAGGCTTTATCACTGCGAGAACTGCGAGTTTGACGAACAGGTTCAGTTCGAAATAGACCGCGAGCTTGCCAAAAAGGACGAGCATAAAAAAATTGGTCAGACCAAAAAAACCGGTAAGGTGATAAAAGTCAGTACTCCGGCCCGTCGTGACCACTAAACCAGGGAATTTGGGGACAGTCCCCAATTGTCGGCATCCGCTAGCCGCGGATGGCCCATTTGATCATATGGGATAGCTTCGGAGCTCCCCCCTGCATCAGGATACCGACTCTGAAGATCCGTCCGCCCACCCAGACGGCGAGCACTGTAAACAGCAGGACTCCGACAAGCCCGACCCAGGGCTGCCAGGCGGGAATCCCCGCCGGCGCCGCTTTCCTGATGAGCATCAGCATCGGCGTAAACGGCGGAAATAATGACAGCCAGGTGGCAAAGCCGCTGGTCGGCTCCATCAAGACCGGCATGAAGACAAACATCGGAAAAAAGACGGGAAACATCGCCGGAAACGTCAGGTTCTGCGCGTCTTTGGGATCATTGCAGGTCGAGCCCAACGCGGCCAGCCAGGAGCCCACCATGACGATTTCCAGAACCAAAAAGGTAAAAAACCAGGGAATCACGTGAAAGGGGATGACATCTTTCAACCCCAGTCTTCCGAGAAAGAAAACACCGCCAATCACATAGACCGAAGCCCCGGTCAGTGATACAGCCAGGCCTCCCAGGACTTTGCCGGCCATGAACTCATGAGGTTTCAAGCTGCCCAGGAGGACCTCGGCAATTCTCTGTGTCTTTTCTTCCATGGTGCTCTGCAGAAGCGGCATAGCGCCCATCATGATCATCATGAACATCAAGAAGAAAACGATAACGGGCACAAAGATGGCTTCCTCCTCGCTTGTCCTTCTGGCCTCCTGAATCTCACCGGTCTCCTCATCAACTGATAAAAGCCCCATGGCTTCCACTTCAAGCCAGGCCATTATCTCACCGGCCCTGGACTCATCCACACCGGCGTCCGTCAAACGGACCCTGCGCAGATAAGGATTGATCGTGTTGTTCAGCCAGCTGCGGACGTTGTCCATGGCTGCATTCTTGGCATGGTATTTGATGCGGAACGTGCTCTGCTCTTCTTTCGGATAAAGGACATTCGGGCCAATCTCGAGAAAGGCATGAAGCTCTCCGCTGCGAATGCGGTCTGAAAGCTGCAGCCTCTGCGCCTGGGGATCCTTTTTGTCTGGTTCGACTGCCTCGAGGATATAAGCGGGCTGTATTTTCTTTCCGGTTTCCTTATCATACACCGCAGCCTTATTCCGCTCCTCTACCGTTTTCAAAAGCATGTCCGTGACTACTCCCGAACGATCAACCACGGCCACGCGCTTATCCGTCGTATCCACCTGGCCCCGCAGAAGATACATGGCAATCGCGCTTCCTCCCATGATCACGGGCATCAGGACCAGCATGATGATGAATCCTTTTGTTTTAACCGCGGCCAGATATTCCCTTTTCACCAGCCTGAAAGTTCTACGCATCGGTCTCCTCCTTGGCTTCCGGCCCGGCAATCCTGAGGAAAATGTCGTACAATGTCGGTTTGGCCAGCTCAAAACTGTAAACGCGCGTCCGGGACATGATCTCGGAGAGGATCTTCTGATGATCGTTGTCAGGGGTGATACGCAATTCCTGGAGCTGCCCGAAATCCGTGATCTTTTCCACTCCGTTGAGGTTTTGAAGTGCGGAAGCTCCGCCTTCGGTGCGAACCCGGAGGGTATCGCTACCGTATTTATCCTGGATCGAGACCAGGGTTCCGTCCAGGACCTTTTTCCCTTTGAATATCATGAAGATGAAATCGCACATCTTCTCGGCGACATTCATATCATGGGTGCTGAAAATCACCGTGGCTCCTTGAGCTCTGAGGTCGAGAACGGCATTCTTGATGGCTTCGACGTTGACCGGGTCCAGCCCGGTAAACGGTTCATCCAGGATGATCAGCTCGGGTTGCGAAACGATAGTCGAGATAAATTGGACCTTTTGCCCCATTCCCTTGCTGAGCGTCTCGATCTTTTTGTCGGCCCAGTCGCTGAGGTCCAGCTTGCCGAGCCAGTAGTCCACTTCTTTATTCACTTTCCGGCCGCTTTTCAGCTCTCCGTAAAACCGGAGAAGGTCGCGAACCTTCATCTTCTTGTACATCCCGCGCTCTTCCGGCAGATACCCGATGCGCTCGCTGGTGGACCCGTGCATCTCTTCTCCGAATATGCGGATTCGTCCGGAATCAGGATAAAAGATGTTCATGATCATCCGCAAAGTCGTCGTCTTTCCGGACCCGTTGGGGCCGATAAACCCGTAAATGCTCCCTTTGGGGACATTCAGGGACAAATCATCCACTGCCTTCAGGCGGCCGAAAGTTTTAGTGATGTTCTCGATCTCAACCACGTTCATTTTATTCTCCAAAATAAATACTTTTAACCGTTCCGGATTATTCAGTCAATAGAAATTTTGTCCTATTTTTATTTTGCCCCTC
>JAOUKO010000235.1 GCA_029882525.1 Candidatus Aminicenantota bacterium
GTCGCTTTTCAATCCCTCAGAGCAGCCACATCGAATCCTGCAGATTCGCTCCGGTACGAGTAATTTTTTTCGCTTGCTATTTAGAAGCCCCATTCATTTCAAATCAGTATTGATCGTGGCGATTTCGATCGATTGGAGAAACACCGCTTCAGCCTGGTAAGGACAGGCAAGTGTGATATGACCATGCTTCCGCATATCCATTGAAAAATTTGTGAGAATTTGGTTTTTGGCGGAGCATTTTAACATTTGACATTTGTCTGCGAAAAAGGGGCCTGGCCCCTTTTCTATTGAATCACTGCGTTCAACCTAGACGGCGTCTGTGAATTCCTCAGGGTATTCCACAACTCCACTCTTTCCGCTCAGCTCGTCCTCGAACAGTTCCAGCGCTAAATATAACATCATCGGCCTTCGATGAGGATTTGGAGGACTTCCAGCTCATCGGCATCGAACCAGATCTTTTGGCAGGAGAAACATTTATCCACGGGAATGATGTAGTGAAGGCTGTAAGGCCTGAGCAGCATCCTTGAGCCGCAGCCCGGGCACAGGATCCTTTCCGATGTCTGGAGGCTGATCTTTCTCATCAGAGCCGGGTTTTCCATGAATTGCTGTTTGAAATCGTGTGCTTTATTCATCAGGTATTCCGAGAATTTCACTTCCTTTCGGGTGATGATGCGTTCTTTAAAGGTCGAGCTCACCAGCTTTCCGCCGCACTGCGAACATATTTTTACCGGGACTCCTTCGTAGTAGCTGTCTACGAGCGTGATTTGACAGCGGGGGCACTTGTTCTGCTTGGCCGGGTCGAGGAATTTTTTCTTTCCGATCCTCAGCATGGCCTCTCGAATTTGAGGGAACTCTTTAGCTCGAGCCTCGATCCCTTCCTGCATGTTTTTCACCAGAACATAGGGGTAGAAAGACCGGGCGAGGAGGAGTTCTTCAAGAGAGTGCGGTCCCTGCCATTTTCCCTGCTGGTCGCGCAAGGCCCACACTTTTTCTTCCTGCCGGACTTTTTCTTCGGCTGAGCTTACTGCCGAGCCGCCCGTCTGAATGGCTTCCTCCAATGAGGAGACAAGCGTCCGGGCTTGCTCGCGTTTTTTCTGGATCTCCCAGACTTCCTGGATGATCCTGGCCGGCCTTATCCGGAGCATGCTGGCCAGAAGTCTGATCCTCTTCATTAGAGGAGGATGGGTGTTGAAGAGGTTGGCGAAAAACCCTTCGGAGTCGCTTCCTACAGATTCGGGAGGGACGATGAACAGCGGGCTGTAGGTGACGTTAAAGTCTCCGACAAAGGAATTTTTCAGGTGGGCTTTATAGATGGCGCGGGCGAGCGCTTTCGGGTTGCGGCTCAGCTCCACGGCAGCTGCGTCGGCAAGGATCTCTCTCTGCCGGCTGATGAGCGTGCTGAGGAGACGCATGATCATATTGGAAAAGAAAACGGCGATATAGATGAGAAGATGGGGAACGCCTCCTCCCTCAGCTTGCGAGGGATGCCGGGGAGCATGGCTTTCAGGCTCGATGGCCTGCCTGATCTTCTCGAAAAAATTGGCCAGAGAGCAGACAAGAGTGATGTAAAACGTATCGCCGCGGAGGATGTGGGCCAGTTCGTGGGAAATTACGGCCTGGAGCTCATCTCTGGTGAATTCGGCGAGCAGTCCCTCAGTGACGATGACATTCGGTGTGTCGTCGGCGGAGATCACCGCCATGGAATTGATGGCATAGGAGGGGATGACGTAAGGAATGACCTTGGGCAGTCCGCTGGCGATCCTGATTTCATCAACCGTGTTGGCGAAGCGCTTGTGGTATCGGTCAGAGAGGTCCGGCAGTTGGGCATCAAGGCGCTTGAGGATGAAGCTTGCCCCGAATTTCCGGGCGTCCAGATAATGAAAGGAAGCGATGATGATTGAAAGAGCTACGTCAAATACGAGGAGCTTCCTCAGAAATACACCCGACAGCAGCGTTTCTTTGCTCAGGATAAGCCCGAAGCTGACTATACAAACCAATGAGATTAATCCGATGGCGAGAAAATAGAAAAGAAAAAGGAAGAGGAGCAGGAAGAAGCTTTTCCTCTTCTGCTTGCGCTGGACCTCATAGAAATTTAAAGGAAGTCTTTTCTTCATTAAAATTCTGTTAGATTCAGTGCCTCTTCATCATATGAGTCGTCCCTATGGTATAAAAAAAGATTTTAAAAGGAAAGTCAATTGAGGATGCAGGCTGTTCCTTTACCCAATTATCCTGAATTATTCATGAAATATGCCGGCACCATATTCAAATCAATATTTATGAACATCAATTCATCCTAATAAAGAAAAAACACTATCTCTTTGGATTTTTATAAAGCGGTGGAAAGAAAGAGGGAACCAGAAGTGACAACTGTCATCTCCATAGGACAAAAGACGCCTCTTTTGAAAAAAATCTCCCTTGTCCTTATTGGTATAAAATTTGCTCTTAATTATAATAAAAATAGAGGGAGGGATTTCCATGAAAAAGCTTTTATTCAGCTCTTTCGTTTTAGTCTTTTTATTGGGGATGGTCTCCTGTGCTTCTTACATGGATAAATATTACAAAGGCAACAAGAAAATACATTTTTACCATGGCAAGAAACATCCCGATGTATTCATCTCTATCGTTGATATCTCGTCGACAGATATTAAGTTTAAAATCGCTAGACTGGGAGGCAGTGGGATATATTTATACCATGTTATATTAGACGAAGATGAAGAGCGAATATCAGAAGGCTGGTTTCCTACCAGAAAAGTCGAAAATGAGTACTATTTTGTTACGATGAAGATGAAAAAAGGATACGCCTTCCAAGCGGGTAAGAGGTACCGTTTATGCATTGGCGGCCAGAATCCAGACCATGTGTACTATCGAACGAATAAATATCTATGCTATGTGGATTATGAGTTCGTGTTTCCTGAAAATGATTGAGAGGGATTAAACTTTACCTCTGACGTTTCTATAATAAAAGTCTTCCGGCAATCTTTAAAACTCTCTTTGTTTAACGATTAATACCCTGATTCATATCCAGCCACCCATATACATAGGCCTTATCTTTCTTTCTGTCTATCCTCCTTTCAAGCTCAGTGACTCAGACTTTTCACTTTGCTCAAAACCGGACATTTTCACTTTGCCTTGACAGGATTTTTTATTTTCGTTGATTTCACAATTTCCTTGTGTTAAAAAAATGTCGCGTTTTAACGCTTGGCATTTTTAAGGGAAAAAAAGGGTTTGGGTTCATTTATTTGCTGTTTTTTCAGAAGGGATAGAGTCATTATCTGTTTCAATCAAAGAGTACAGAATGCCAGATGTGGAGGGCTGACTCCCAAAACCAGGCTTAGCTGATAAGGAGGTTTTTCAATGCGCCGAGAAATAAAACTCAATAAAGCTCTGTCGTTTTTTCTGCTGGCGGGCTTACTTTTTATCATCTCCGCTGCCCAGGCCGCCCAGAAGAAGCCTCTCACTTTTCAGGATGTCATGAAGTTCAAGCATATCCGCAGCCCGGTCATTTCCGGGGACGGCCTGTGGATGGCTTACGCTGCCCAGCCGGACAGGGGCGATGGCGAGGTAAAGATTCACGGCATCAAAGAAGGAAGAGTTTTCACGGTGGAGAGGGGCAGCAGCCCGGTCATCTCCAAGAACTCCCGCTGGGTAGCCATGGCTGTCCAGTCCAGGGCTGTGGAGCTGGAAAAAGCGGATAAGAAAAAACCCGAGCAGGGGATGGCCCTGGTGGAAACCCGCTCTGGTATAGTTCTTACGTTCGAAAAAGTCCAGCGGTTCGCTTTCTCCGATGACTCTTCGTGGCTTGCCTTTCAGCACTTCAAAGAGGAAGAAAAGCCCAAAACAGACGAGAAAGCTGAAAAGACAGAACAGGAAAAAGCGCCGCCGGAGAAAAAGCCGGAAGAGAAGAAGAAAAGAAAGACCGGCAGCACTCTGGTCCTCCGGCATCTGGATTCAGGAGAGGAATCGCGGATTCCCTATGTGCTTTCCTATGCTTTTGACAGCGCATCCCGATACCTTGCCTTCGCTCTGGCTGAGCCGGAAGGGAAGAACAACGGCCTGTATTATCTGGATTTGAAGAAAAAGGATAGCCCCAGAGACGTTATCATCAAATCTCAGGACAGGCTGTTCTCCAGCCTCTCCTGGATAAAAAAGGAAAGCAAGCTGGCGTTTTTATCAAAGGAAGGAGAGATAGAAAATAAGAATATCAAAGGCTACTCTCTCTGGGTCTGGGACGGCAAAACCGGAAAAGCCGCCCAGGTCGTGAAGTCTCAGGATGCACCCGAGGGATGGCTGATTCCGGAGAAAAACGATGTCTCCTGGAGTGAGGATGGACAGCGCATCTTTTTTGGGTTCAAGCCTGAAGAATTCCGTGAAGAAGAGCAGAAAGATGAACAGAAGGACAAGGAAGAGGAGATCGACCTTTTTGATTTGGAGAAGATCCTGGAAAAAAGAGAAGTGGATGTCTGGCATTGGAACGACCCCCTCATCAACCCCAACCAGAAGAAAATGTGGCCGCGCTTCAAAGACCGGACCTACACGGCTGTCTACCATCTCGGCACAAAGCGCCTGGTTCCTCTTGCGGACAGGGGGATGCCGACAGTCATTCTTTCGAAAAGCGGCGATCATGCCCTGGGAGTATCCAATATTCCCTACCAGAAGGAGCTCACCTGGTACGGAGGCCTGAATGATATCTACCTGGTCAATGTGTTGGACGGTTCACGGAAAAAGGTCGCTTCCCGCCTGGAGGACCGTTTCCACATCTCGCCCGAAG